>DUOU01000130.1 GCA_012838685.1 Bacteroidota bacterium
AAAAGAAAAAAGTAGGCAAAAAAGAAAAAGTGTCAATAACCAGAACAACTCTACCGAATTATTTCCGGTTATTAACACTATATTGCATCATAAAAATAAAAAAATTGTATCAACTTAGAATTAACCAATAGTGGTACTAAGAATGGGTAGTACTTTATACTTTTTTTAACTATTTCAAATTTTATAAACATGAAACAGGAAGATTATGTAACAGAAATAAAAAAACTTAAAAAAGAGAGAAATGCGATAATTTTAGCCCATTATTATCAAACATCAGATATACAAGAGATTGCCGATTTTGTAGGAGATAGTCTTGCTTTATCACAAAAAGCAGCTGATAATGAAGCAGATGTTATTTTATTTGCAGGAGTTAAATTTATGGCGGAAACAGCAAAAATTTTGTCTCCCCAAAAAAAAGTTTTATTGCCAGATATTGAAGCTGGATGCTCTTTGGCCGATTCTTGTGATCCGAAAGAATTTAAAAAATTTATAGAAAAATACCCTGATCATACTGTAATAACTTATATTAATACTTCGGTAGAAATAAAAGCATTATCCAATATAATTTGTACCTCTTTAAATGCAAAAAAAATAATAGAATCATTACCAAAAGGGGAAAAAATAATATTTGCCCCGGACATAAATCTTGGTAATTATGTGTCTCTGCGAACAGGAAGGGAGATGGTTATATGGGATGGGGCTTGTCATGTACATGAAGATATATCTTTGGAAGAAATATTAAATATAAAAGAAAAAGAACCTTCAGCAAAAATTATTGCGCACCCGGAATGTAATGCTTCTATAAGAATGATAGCAGATTTTATTGGATCTACGACCGCACTATTAAAATATATAGAGACAGATAAGAATATGATCTATATTGTAGCGACGGAACCCGGAGTCATATACCAAATGAAAAAGACAAGACCAAAAAAAAAGTTTATAGCCGCTCCTTCTTTACATTTCAGCCATTCTGAATGTAATTTTATGAAAATGATCACAATAAAAAAGATTTATGATTGTTTAAAAAAAGAAAAACCAGAAATAATAATAGATGAAAACCTTGTCAATAAAGCAGTCAAACCAATAATAAGAATGTTGGAATTATCAAACTAAAAAGAAAAAAACATGCAGAATATTAAGTTTATATTTTTATTGGTGTTTTTTTTCTGTTCGTTAGATTCTTATGGTCAATATGACGGAATAGAAGATGGATATCACATTTTTGAATATCCCAATGGAACTATATCAAGCGAGGGAATAATTAAGGAAGGAAAGCCAGAGGGATATTGGAAAAGTTATTATGTGACGGGAGTATTGAAGTCAGAGGGAAAGAGAACAAATTTTTTATTGGATAGTATTTGGGTTTTTTACGATATGGCGGGAGATACTACAGAAAAAATATCTTATCTGTATGGTAAAAAGAACGGATATTATTATAAATACAAAAAAGAACCATCTAAGGGTCTTTATATAGAAAGTAAAGAACTTTATGCGGGCGATAAAAAAGAGGGAACGGCATATATTTATTTTCCTAACGGAAAAATCAAACAGACAATACCCTACAACGAAAATAAAATAGATGGTCTTTCTAAAGAGTTTGATCAAGAGGGAAACATTATCACTTTATTGGAGTATAATAATGATAGGTTAATTACCAGAGAAAGAATAAACAGAACTGATAGTAAAGGTTTAAAACAGGGAACATGGAAAGAATTTTACTCCAACGGGAACCTTAAAAAAGAAGAAAACTACAAAGACAACCTTTTACACGGATATTATAGGGAATACAACAATAACGGGCAAATTATATTTACGTTGTTATATGAAAACGGAGCTATTGTTGAATCAGCCAACGAGAACGATATTGAAATAAATATCGTAAACAGATATGATGAGGAAAACAGGTTAGTTTATAGTGGTCCTTACAGGAACGATGTTCCCGTGGGTGTTCATCGTGAATTTGGAATAGACGGAGAGGTTGTAAGGTCTTTTTTATATAACGATAATGGATTATTGCTTTCTGAGGGAATAGTAGACGCATCGGGCAACAGAAATGGAATTTGGAAAGATTATTATCCTGACGGATCTTTAATGTCGGAAGGGCAGTACACAAACAATCTTCGTTCGGGGATCTGGAAATTTTATAATAATAGAGGAAATCTTGAGCAAATCGGCTCTTATTATTTTGGAAGACCAGATGGAACCTGGAGATGGTATTATGAGAATAATACGATATTAAGGGAAGAAGAATATTATAGAGGACAACGAGACGGATCTTATGTAGAATATTCCATAACGGGAAAAATCATAGTCGAGGGACAATATATCGATGGGGAAAAAAATGGGAACTGGAGTTATAGTAGTGACAATTATATAGAAGAAGGAGATTATATAATAGGTTTGAAAGAAGGTATGTGGCAATCTTATTATTCCGATGGAACATTAAGGTATAAAGGAAAATTTATTCAAGGAAACGCAGATGGACTGCATCAATATTTTTATTACAACGGAACCACCCGGGAAGAGCAATATTATAAAATGGGAATACGCGACAAAACCTGGAGAAAGTATGATGAAGATGGATTGTTGGTGTTGACGGTGACCTATAAAAACGATAAAGAAACCAGTATTAACGGAATAAAGGTTGATTTACCCGACGGAGATATAAAGTTGATTAATTGACTAGGGCTATGAAAGAAGATTTCAACATCAGAAAAGAGATTGCAATCGGTGAAGAGTACGAAAAAAAACTCCGCCCTTTCAATTTTAATGATTTTAAGGGACAAAAACAGGTAATCGACAACCTAAAAGTTTTCGTAAAAGCTGCCCTACAAAGAGAAGAGCCATTGGATCATGTCTTGTTGCATGGACCTCCCGGTTTGGGAAAAACGACACTTGCGGCCATAATAGCAAATGAGATGGGGGTTAGTTTTAGGGTGACTTCAGGGCCGGTTTTGGATAAACCGGGAGATTTAGCGGGGCTATTAACCAATCTAGAGGTAGGGGACGTTCTTTTTATTGATGAGATACACCGGTTATCTCCGGTAGTGGAAGAATATCTCTATTCGGCAATGGAAGATTTTCTGATCGATATAATGATAGACAAGGGTCCTTCGGCAAGATCGGTTCAGCTTCAACTCAATAAATTTACCTTAATAGGGGCAACAACAAGATCTGGTCTACTAACCAGTCCATTAAGAGCCAGGTTTGGAATAACATTTCATCTGGAATATTATAGCCACGAAATACTTAAGGGAATTGTAAACAGATCTTCAAGAATTTTAGATATTGAAATAGAAGACAATGCGGCCATGGAAATAGCCAGGAGAAGCAGGGGTACACCACGAATAGCCAATGCGTTATTAAGACGTATAAGAGACTTCGCACAGGTTAAGGGAGATGGAAAAATTGATCTGGAAATAACCCGTTATGGGTTAAACGCCCTAAATATTGATACCTTCGGTTTAGACGAAATGGACAATAAAATTCTACTTACAATAATTGATAAGTTCAAGGGCGGTCCTGTGGGTATAAACACTATAGCTACAGTTGTTGGCGAGGAAAGCGGAACAATAGAAGAAGTCTACGAACCCTATCTTATTAAAGAAGGTTTTTTGAAGAGAACCCCAAGAGGAAGGGAGGCTACGGAACTGGCCTATAAACACCTTAATAGGATGTATAATACAGATTCTATGGGATCTCTTTTTTAAAATTATAAAACAGATCTGAATTGTTTCAGGAATCGGATGTCGTTTTCGAAATAGAGACGTAAATCGTTTATTTGGTATTTTAACATTGCAAGCCTCTCAATGCCCATACCAAAAGCGAATCCCGTATATTTTTTACTATCTATATCACAAGATTCCAAAACATTTGGATGAACCATTCCACATCCCAATATTTCCAGCCAACCGGTATGTTTGCATATGTTGCACCCTTTACCTTCACATATCCTGCACCTGACATCCATTTCGGCAGAAGGTTCGGTAAATGGAAAATAGGAAGGCCTAAGTCTGATATCGGTATTCTTTCCAAACATCTCCCTGGCAAAAAACAAAAGGGACTGCTTAAGGTCGGCGAAAGAGACCTTTTCGTTGATATATAAACCCTCTACCTGATGAAATATACAGTGCGCGCGCGCGGAAATAGCTTCGTTCCTGAAAACCCGGCCCGGAAAAATAGCCCTTATGGGCGGTTTTTGGCTTTGCATGACCCTTATTTGAACAGAAGAGGTGTGGGTTCTCAATAGAATATCATTTGGATTTGAATCTTCTACGGATTGGCGAAAAATATAAAAGGTGTCCTGCATATCTCTTGCGGGATGTTCAGGGGCAAAATTAAGTTTCGTAAAAACATGGTCATCATCCTCAATTTCCGGACCTTCAGCAACGGAGAAACCAATTTTTTCGAATATTGAAATAATTTCGCTCCTTATTATAGAAATCGGATGTCGGGAGCCCAGGTTCAAATCATATCCGGGTCTTGTTAAATCGTCTTGCTTGGATGTTTTGTCGAAGGAAGAAAAATTATCTTTTATGGAATTATATTTTTCTGTGGCAAGCAGCTTTAATTGATTGAGTTCTCGCCCAAGTTCTCTCTTTTCGTCCGGAGAAACAGTTTTAAACTGATCAAACAGATTGGAAATAATACCCTTTTTGCTTAAAAATTTTAATCTGAAAGCCTCCTGGCTTTCTATATCCAGTATATTATAGGCCTTTATTTCTTCCCTGATTCTGATAATGGATTCTCTCATGGCAGCGCTATTATTTTTTCACAATTTTAGCTTTAATAATTCTGATCTCACTTAAAGGTTTATCGTTTCCGTCGGTGGCGACAGCAGCTATTTTATCAACAACATCAAGACCTTCAACCACTTCTCCAAAAACAGTATAGGTACCATCCAGACTAGGACTCCCTCCTATGTTTATATAATCTTCGCGTTGTTTTTTGCTCATTTTATAATCACCGTGTTCCGCGAGATAATTGAACATTTTATTCGAAGCTATTTCCTGTATTTCCGAAGAAGAGAGGGGTGTTTCAGCGTTGTTGGAACTGTCCATAACTTCAAACATATATTTATTGAACATTGATTGTTTTATGTTTGTGTTGATAGTTGTTTCCATTTGATTCAATCTGTTATCATTCCAGTGGGAACCCTGAACAATATAAAATTGGGTTCCCGAGGAGCGCATTTCGGGGTTGACATTGTTGCCCTGCCGCGCAGCGGCCAAAGCTCCTTTTTTGTGGTAGAAAAGTGAATTAAATTCCGGAGGTATGGTATATGTGGAAAGAGTATCGGCACCGATGGGCAACCCTTCTGTTTTCGTTTTAGGATCACCGGTCTGTATCATAAATGAACTTATTACCCTGTGAAAAATGACATCATCATATACTTGCGCGTTTACAAGTTTGACAAAGTTATCGCGATGAACTGGAGTTTCATCGTATAATTTCAACTTTATGTCCCCCAATGTGGTGGTTAACAACACATAAGTTTCCTTGGCGGGAGGCTCGGTGGCCCCACATGATACGATACTGAAAAGCAGCGCGACCAATAATATTTTGTTCATGAATAATTTATTTTAGTTAATAACGTTGAGCTTAAACCCCGACAAAGATATTTAACTTTGGGCGAACAGGAAAGATTTGTCTTTTAATTGTGATCTTTTTTGGTACAAGATATATTAGAGTTGGTTTTTTAATAATTTTTTGAGTGAACGAAGTAAAGGCTTTGGCCAAACAGACCGTTGTATACGGACTGGGTACCATAGTGCCCAGGTTCCTGAATTATGGCATATTGACATTTATGT
>DUOU01000131.1 GCA_012838685.1 Bacteroidota bacterium
GACTACGATGATTGGACTGATGACTGGGAAAGCAGGGGAAGGTCAAATGAGATAACCGGAGCGACAATAAACGCCAACTGGAGTACACTTAGATCAATATGGAGAAACCAATATAAAGCAATCTCCCGATCCAATGTTTTATTGGAAAAACTAAAAGAATCCGGCGAGTTTTTATCAGAGCAAAAAATAGCTTTTTATGAAGCTAATGCTAGATTTTGTCGCGCATCAAGATATGCTTACTTAATCTCACACTGGGGAGATGTCCCTTATATTACAGCGGATATATCAATTGATGAAGCTTTTACCATTTCAAGAACGGATAAAAATACAATTCTTGAGGCAATATATGAAGACTATGACTATGCTTCCACTGTTTTACCGGTCAATTACGCATCGGGCAGAAAATATGCTACAAAAGGAGCCGCTCATGCGATGAAAGCCAGGATAGCCCTATACATGGAAGATTATACAACCGCTCGCGATGAAGCCCAAAAATGTATAGATCTTGGAGTTTATGATCTTCATCCAAGCTTCGAAGCGTTGTTTTTAACTTCTACTAAAAAGTCTCCTGAAGTCATTTTTTCAATTCCGCGCTCCGCTGAACTTAATGAGGTTTTCGCGTCAGGAACAGCGTGCGCCAATTACTATACGCGTAATGCGGGAGGGTATGCTGCCAGAAATCCGTCTTGGCAGTTATTTAGTGCTTTTCTATGTACTGATGGATTACCAATAGATGAATCTCCTTTATATAATCCAAGGGAGCCATTTAAAAATCGTGACCCCCGCTGTGCGATGACAATTGTAGAGTTTGGAACCGAGTTTTTAGGTTTTATTTATGAGCCTCATCCCGATTCCCTAAAAGTTTGGAGTTTTGATAAAAACAGTTATGTGACAAATCAAGATACTCGTAGTAACGGACAGTACGCGTCGTATAACGGATTAGTTTTTAGAAAAGGCATCAACAAAGAGTGGTCCGATGACAAAATAGCAGATCAGGACAAAATAATAATTCGATATGCGGATATACTATTGATGTATGCCGAGGCAAAAATTGAATTAAATGAAATTGACGCATCTGTGTTGAACGCGATTAACCAGGTAAGAGCCAGAGCTTATAGTGTAGACGTTAGTGATGTTGGGGCGTACCCGGCAGTTACTGCTACAAACCAGTCAGAGCTGAGAAAGACACTTAGGATTGAGCGTAGAATGGAGTTTGCTCCATCTCCGCGCGAGGGGATTCGTTATATGGATATTATCAGATGGAGAATTGCGGGTAAGGTACTCAATCAACCAACATATGGAATGCTGGATGTCAAAGATTTAAGGGAAAAGGTAATAAATAAAGGTTTGTGGTTTTTCCCCGGTATTCCCGAAATTGATGAGGATGGTGTGGCAAATTTTGATCCGATGTTTGAAGCCGGATTGATTAAATTGCTGGGAGTCCATGCTTTTGATGAATCAAAGCAGTATCTATGGCCAATACCCGCATCTGAGGTTGAAATCAATCCAAATATAACTCAAAATCCGGGATATTAATTTAGCTAAACATAATATTCACAAACAGTTATGTCAATGATTGTTTGGTTGATTCAACGTTCATTATTAATTGTTATTTATGGATAAAATATATTTAAGATACAAACTGTATAATACTCCCCAGAATTAAGACCACTGGTTAAGTTAAGTTTAAACATTAATTTTACCAGTATTATGAAAAAATCAAGAAGAAAATTTACAAGTGCCTTTAAGGCTACGGTAGCGATCGAAGCCCTCAAGGAACGGGAGTCGTTGGCGGAACTGTCCAACAGGTTCGAAGTCCATCCAAACATGATAAGCAAATGGAAGAAGGAGTTTCTGGAGAACGCTTTCGCGGCGTTTGAGGGCAAAAAAAGTGACGAGAGGGAATATGACGCCGACAGGCTGTACGCCAAGATCGGCCAGTTGGAGATAGAGAACGACTTTTTAAAAAAAACTGCAAGAAAACTCGGACTATGAAGCAACTGAGAGAACTTGTTGACGATCAAAGCCCACTGAGTGTCCGCAAGCAATGCGAGCTTTTGTCGGTTAACAGGAGCGGGCTGTACTACAAGCCGAAGGATGAAAGTCCGGAGAACCTGGAGCTTATGCGTTTGATGGACGAGCATTACCTGAAACATCCTACCGCGGGAGTGCTCAGGATGCAGGATTTTTTGTTCGCCCTCGGCTTCGTGGCCAACCACAAAAGAGTACGCCGGTTGCTCCGCTTGATGGGACTTATGGCGGTCTACCCGAAGAAAAACCTCAGCAAATCCGGATCCGGGAAATATGTCCGCCCATATCTGCTCAAGGGGCTTAAGATATACCGGCCAAACCATGTCTGGGCCATTGACATCACGTACATACCCATGAAGAGCGGTTACATGTACATGACCGCGGTTATAGACGTTTACAGCCGTTACATAGTAGGATGGGGAATATCCAACACATTGGAGGCGGAAGCGTCGCTGTCCGTTCTTAGACAGGCCATAAAAGACCACGGCAAGCCGGAAATCATAAACTCTGACCAGGGGAGCCAGTTCACAAGTGCTGACTGGATCGACCTCTTGGACGAGGAAGGCATCAAGATAAGCATGGACGGGAAAGGCAGGGCCATAGACAACATTTTCATCGAACGGTTCTGGAGGACGCTTAAATATGATTACGTGTACCTTTGTCCCGCCATGGACGGTCTGGAACTGTACCAGGGAGTGAACGAATATATCCGTTATTACAACAACGAGCAGCGCCATCAGGGAATCGGAAGGAAAATACCGGCGGAAATGTACCACAATGCGGCATAAAACCAACAGAGAATGAGCTTATTGACAAAAGAAAAAAGTAGGCAAAAAAGAAAAAGTGTCAATAACCAGAACAACTCTACCGAATTATTTCCGGTTATTAACACTATATTGCATCATAAAAATAAAAAAATTGTATCAACTTAGAATTAACCA
>DUOU01000132.1 GCA_012838685.1 Bacteroidota bacterium
TCTCTTCGACAGATCAAATATCAATAATGTCAATGAACGATTCGGTTATAGTGAACCAAGTTTATTTAATTTTTAATCGTCCACTTTTTTAGTGGACAGTAGTGATCAGATCCATAAAAACAGGAAGATGGTCGCTATACCCACCATGATATGAATATCCCCACCATGACGAAAAGGGCCTTTTACCGGTGTAGTTAACATCGTCTGTCAGAAGGGACTCCAAGATAAAAACGCTGGACGCTTCAACCACTGTTCCAAGACCGTTACGACTCTCCAACATATTTTCTGAAACAATAATCTGATCAAAATACTCCCATTTACCCTGATATTTGTATGATCCGGCACCAATCGGCCACGAAGCGGAAAGGTTTTTCAATTTGACCCTACCCGTTCCTCCAAGAAAATTTGTCATCTCCTCATCTTCCGGCGCGGAATTAAAATCGCCCATAACAATAACCTTGATATCATCACCATAAACATGGGCTAAAGAGTCGATCTTATAATTTATAAAGTCCGATAACTCAATACGTCTGTTCCGGGTAGCCAACACCCCTCCCCTCTTTGAGGGCCAGTGGCCCACAAAGAGATGCAGGGTATCCCCATAAACGCTTAAAACAGCGTGCAATACCTCCCTGGAACGATAGTTTTCCTTTTTCCATACATAAGGCATAAAATAGTCGTATTCCAGCAGTTCTACCCTATCTTTGTTATATACCAAACAGACATCTATTCCTCTCGGATCAGGGGAATCCTTGTGTACCATGCTATAATTGAAACCGGAAAGAGCGGTTTTGTTCAATAGATCCCCAACAACTTCGCTGTTTTCCACCTCACACAGTCCAATTATGTCGGGAGAGACCCACTCTCCGGCAGCCAAGATGACCTTAGACAGTGAATTTATCTTATCCCGGTATTTTTCGTAATTCCATCCTCTCGGTCCGTTTGGAAGAAACTCTTCATCATCTGTAATGCTATCGTCCTTGGTGTCAAACAGGTTTTCAACATTATAAAACAGAACCCTCACCCGATCTTCATTCTGTGAAAAACCGGTGAGGGTTAAACTTAGGCATATCTGCAACAAGCAGATAAACTGTATTTTTTTGTTGAACGACATAGTCCGCTTCTCCTATGTCAATTGTACATTAGTATGCGTTGATCCAACGATACCTTCTGGCGCTTTCCCCAAATTTAACAGCTAAAGTGATTTCATGGGTACCATAACTTTGTCGCCTTATATCAGTTAGCGTAAAATCTACGGCATATGCAAAGTAGAACCTGTCATATTTCAATCCGGCCATCGCTATGATAGCGTCGCCGGTTCTCCACGATACCCCGGCCCAATAGTCTTTCATATAATAGACTCTGGCTGTTAAATCCATCTGTATTGAATTCAAAAGCATATCGGAAGATTTTATAAAGGCTGAAGGTTCAATGGTCCAATCCCTGCTTATTTCAAACTTATATCCTCCTGTAAGGAAAAAGTGGCCCAGTTCGGTTCTATCCACAGTTGATGTATCTGCCATCATCAACGACCCCCTAAACAGATTTGTCATCGCGAAACCGGCATAATATGTCGCTGTAGTCCAGGTGACTCCAAAATTAAAATCTGGAACGAAAACCGATCTGTCATAACTGTTCAGCAATGGGTCGTTCATATCGTAAAAACTTCCATCATCGCTGATATAATACTGATAAGCGGTAAGGGACAATCCAAACGACAAGTTATTTGGGTACCCCATTGTCTGCCCCATAGCTATGTGATAAGCATAACAGAACTGTCCTCCTGTTCGTCTTATAAGACCGTTTGAATCATTAAAAATATATCCACCCAAACCAACATTGCCACCTTTTGTGGGTTTAACGCTTTTCTTCCTGACAGATGTAGATCTGGAAATATAACTATCCTTCAACAACCTGGTCTGAAAACTAAGCGCATAGGTACTAGGCGCATTGGCAAGCCCAACCCACTGTTCCCTGGTTGTCAATGTTACAGTTGTATAACCATCCCTTCCGGCAAATGATGGGTTCACCAAGAATCCGTTCATTATATATTGGCTATACATTGGTATCTGCTGGGCTATAGAGGGCAAACACAACAGACCAAAAAGTATTGCCGATAAAATAATTCTAACCGTTTTTTTCATCTCAAAAACCATAATCCAAAA
>DUOU01000133.1 GCA_012838685.1 Bacteroidota bacterium
CACTCGAAACAGAGAAGAGATAAACGCAGATCACATGATAATGCTACTGCTCCAAACGTATCGACATGTTCCAACTGCGGGGCATCGGTACTGTCACACCATGTATGTTCGGAATGCGGATTTTACAGGGGCAAACTTGCCATCGAGAAAAAAGAAACTGTCTGATTCCCTATATATAAATTAACAAGAAGACGATGAGAATCGGTCTAGATGTAATGGGAGGCGACTTCGCCCCCGATGCGGTAATTGAGGGAGCCGTTGATGCTCTTCCCCTCTTCGCTGAAGGCGATCGGCTCGTTCTGATAGGAGACCTGGCAATCATAAACAATAAACTTGAGGATCTTGGAACAGATCCGTCTCATTTTGAAATCGTTCACGCATCACAGGTTATCGAGATGGGCGACTCCCCGTCAAAAGCGTTCACCCATAAACCTGACTCCAGTATTGTTGTAGGATACAAACTATTGGCAGACAAAGAAATTGACGGATTTTGCAGCGCCGGAAATACTGGCGCGATGCTTGTCGGGGCCAGCCACACGGTAAATGTTATCCCAGGGGTACTCCGACCAGCTCTCGCGGCTTTGGTTCCGAGACTTGATGGCAAGAGATCAATTTTACTGGATGCGGGGCTGAACCCCGACTGTAAGGTTGACGTACTGGCACAATACGGTGTTTTGGGAACAATCTTCGCCAAAAATGTATTGGGAGTTGAGAATCCCACCGTAAAACTTCTGAATATCGGATCAGAAGAGTCAAAGGGCACACCTATGGTAAAAGCGGCCTATGAACTGATGAAAGAGAATCCGAATATCAACTTTGGTGGAAATATTGAAGCCAACGAACTTTTCGCTGAAGGGATGGCGGAAGTTGTTGTATGCGATGGATTTGTTGGAAATATTGTCTTAAAAGAGACAGAAGCAATATATCATCTGTTCAAGAAGAAAGCGGCCAATATGAACGATCCCTTCTTCGAAAGTTTTAATTTTGAGACAGTAGGCGGAACACCTGTAATCGGCATCAACGCCAATGTTATTATTGGTCATGGAGTATCCAAACGCAAAGCCATCATGAACATGATCAAGCAGACATGCGACGTGGTAAGGATCGATCTGGCCCAAAAGATAAAGGAGTCTGTTTAGAACTTTTAACCTTTCGGCATCCATATTTCCAAAACCATAGTTTGACTTTAAGATTAAAAAGTTCCTATATTCGCGGATATAGATTAACAGACTTTTTAATTTAAGATATTATTATGGCAAAAAATGGCGAGCCGGAAAACGTAACAGTTAACCTTATCAGTCAGGGTACGGAGATAAAAGGCGACATATCCTCAACTGGTGATATCCGAATTGACGGAACCTTGATCGGAACTCTGAGCACAAGAGGAAAAGTGGTTATCGGCCCTACCGGGAAAATAAACGGTGAGATAACCTGTAAAAGTTCGGAAATCTCCGGTTATGTGGAGGGAAAGATCAGTGTGGCGGAGATTCTGAACCTCAAAGCATCATCAAAGATTATGGGAGATATTGAGACGGTTAAGTTATCGATCGAACCCGGTGCCATTTTCACGGGAAAATGTAAAATGACCGACGACAATGGAAAAGCCGGAACCGAAAAAGGAGACAAATCGTAAAAATGATATTTTTAAGGGGGCGGACCAGTTCGCCAAGTACTCTTCGCTCGCTTTCCAGATGGGAGGAATAATATTCCTGACTGTTTGGGGCGGACAAAAGCTGGACAAGGTACTGGATAACCAAAATCCCGTTTTTACAATTATTCTGTCACTATTCGGAGTGTTCGCGGCGATTTATGTCGCCATCAAAGATTTTATGAATATGAAGGACAAATAATGGCCAAGATTTTTCCGAGATAAATGATCGATTTTAAAAAAAATATAGTTGCGCTTCTGGTACTGGAAATTATCATATTGGCGATCGCCTTGACAGTAGATGTGCTGACCAATTTCGCTAATTTAAGTATTACCTTGATTGAGATAACAATTCTATCGATCGCTTTCTTCGCGCTTTCAGTTATTTGTTTGTTTATCTATTTCTATTTCAGGAGAATGGAAGATGAAGGGCAAAGCAAATCCCTGCTGTTGTCGTTCGCGGTCAAGTTCCTATCTGAACTGGTTTTAGTATTTTTTTGGTTCTTTATTGGTAAAAAAATCGGTATAGATTCATTGTTATTGTTTTTTATCCTATATTTAGCCTTCACATTGTTAATGTTGTCTGCTATAGTTAAGGCATTGAAACACAAAATTTTATAATATAATTGTTTTGAAGAAGTTTATAATTTCGGGGTTGATTTTCTCTTTTTCGCTGGCATTCGCGGTCTGTCCGCTGGCGGCGCAGGGGGGTCATGAATCAACTAACCATGAAACCGAAAGCGAAAAATTCAACGCTAGTGAGTTCATTATAGAACACATAACTGATTCGCACGAGTGGCACATTCTGACAAAAGCAAACGGAGAAAGCGTAGCCATACACCTTCCCATAATTCTCTACAGCAAAGAAAAGGGGCTTGATATCTTCTCTTCGAAACAACTGGCTCACGGGCGCATCCATGATGGTTATATGCTCGTGGAAGAGGGCGATCTCTCCGGAAAAATAGTGTTTGTAAATGAATCCGGAGAAATAAACGAGGAGAAACTTCCTCTTGATCTTTCAATCACAAAAACGGTAGTCGGTATGTTGTTCGCGGCTATTGTGGGAGCAATACTGTTTATTTCCCTTGCCAGGTCATATAAGAAGACAGGTGTCAGCGCTCCTAAAGGGATTCAGGGAATTCTGGAGCCGGTCGTACTTTTTATCCGCGATGATATTGCCCGTCCCAATATTGGAGAGGATAAATATGAAAGATATATGCCCTATTTACTGTCGGTATTCTTTTTCATTCTGATAAACAATTTATTTGGACTTATCCCGGCACCACCACCCTTCGGCGCCAACGTAACAGGCAACATCGCTTTGACCGGGGTATTGGCCCTTTGCACGTTCGTTATCACACAATTCAGTGGCAACAAGGCATATTGGAGACATACATTCGCTACTCCCGGAGTGCCATTTTGGCTCTTGCCCATAATGATTCCCGTTGAACTTATCGGTCTGATCACCAAACCTTTCGCTCTGATGATCCGTCTGTTCGCGAATATCACGGCCGGTCACATTATCGTATTAAGCCTTATCTGCCTGATATTTATCATGGAATCTTTCGCGATCGTACCTGTTTCGGTATTGTTTGTGATATTCATGGATTGTGTTGAACTGTTGGTAGCATTTTTACAAGCTTATATATTCACGTTATTGTCGTCACTGTTTATAGGACTGGCAATGCCTGAAGAACATCATTAATAATAACTAATTTTTAAAAAGTACAACTATGACAGGAACATTAGCAGCAATCGGAGCCGGTATAGCAGCAATAGCGGCTGGTTTTGGTATTGGAAGCATTGGTAAAGCGGCCATGGAAGGTATCGCAAGACAACCTGAAGCGGCCGGTAAGATCCAAACAGCCATGATTATCTCGGCAGCCCTTATTGAAGGTGTTTGTCTTTTCGCGGTTGTTGTATCTCTTATTGCTTAAAAAATTCGGAAGATCAGCGACGGTTGGTCGCTGTCTTCCCTTTTTTAAAATGACTTAAACACACTTATTATGATATTTTTATCAAATAGCCTGATTTCACCGGGTGTAGGAACAATATTTTGGTCAACTGCCATCTTCCTCCTCTTCTTTTTCATTTTGGCCAAGTTTGCCTGGAAACCGATCCTTAATATGATCAAGCAGAGGGAAGAGACTATTAAGAACTCTCTGGACGCCGCGGCTCAGGCGCGCGAAGAGGTGGTCAAGTTGAAAGGCGACAATGAAGAGATACTCCGTAAAGCCAAAGAGGAAAGAGAGATCATGCTCAAAGAGGCCAGGGATATCCGCGACAAAATGATGGCGGAAGCCAGGGACAAAGCATCCATTGAAGCTGAGAAACTCATCAGCAAGGCAAAAAATGATATCGAATTGGAAAAAACCAAGGCACTCTCCGAAATAAAAGATCAGGTAGCCACGCTATCGGTTGCCATAGCATCCAAACTTATCGGGGAGCAATTGAGCAAAGGAGCCGAACAGCAGAAACTGATCGACAAATATCTCAAGGATATCAATGTTAATTAACCGGGAAAGTTTATAGAGTAAATGAACGATAGCAAAATATCAGTCAGGTATTCAAGGGCACTGTTCCAGTTGGCATTGGAGAAAAAACTACTCGACGAGGTTTTCGTGGATATGAGGTTAATTGCCGAATTGTGCGGACGCGACGATATGAAAAATATTTTGGAAAGCCCAATGGTGGTACCTTCAAAAAAGAGAAAAATCTTCAAAGATATTCTTGGCACAAAGGTTCAGGAGATTACTATGTCCCTAATCAACCTGGTAATCAAAAACGGAAGGGAATCTTACCTTCCTGCTATTGCCAGACGGTTTGTCCGCGAAATCAAGGATTATAAGGGAATAACCGAGACTACAATAACCACGGCAGTTAAGCTTGAGGACAACATTGTCAAACAGATTGAAGAGTTCGTCGCAAAAACGTTCAACACAAAAGTTGAGTTGAAACAGAACGTTGATAAAGATATTATAGGGGGATTTATACTTAAAGTAGAAGACTCCTATGTGGATGCCAGTGTCAGGGGCAAGCTCAGAACTATTGAAAAGGAGTTGAAAGAAGCGACTCTTACAGCATAAACAACAGATTTACAAAGATTACTTAATAATATGGCAAACATTAAACCAGCAGAAGTTTCAAGTATTCTCAAGCAACAACTTGAAGGGATACAGACAGGCGTGGAACTGGAAGAAGTAGGAACCGTTCTTGAGGTTGGCGACGGAATTGTCCGTATATATGGCCTTTCCAACGTCCAGTCGAATGAACTTATCCAATTTGAAAATGGCATTGAAGCCATTGTTCTTAACCTTGAAGAGGACAATATCGGTGCGGTTCTTTTGGGACCTACTGAGGAGATCAGTGAGGGCGACATTGCCAAACGTACTGGTCGTATAGCATCCATCAACGTAGGTGAAGGTCTTTTGGGCAGGGTTATCACCCCTACCGGCCAGCCACTTGATGGGAAAGGCCCCATAACGGGCAAGCTGTACGAAATGCCTCTTGAAAGAAAAACTCCCGGCGTTATTTTCCGTCAGCCTGTAAAACAACCACTGCAGACCGGTATCAAGGCAATTGACGCTATGATCCCCATTGGCAGGGGCCAGAGGGAACTTATCATTGGCGACAGGCAAACCGGTAAAACATCCATTGCTATTGACACAATAATAAACCAAAAAAGCAACTTTGATAAGGGAGAGCCTGTATATTGTATATATGTTGGTGTTGGACAAAAAGGCTCCACAGTAGCAAATATCGCCAAAATTCTTGAAGAGGCCGGGGCGTTGCAATATACAATTATTGTCCTCGCTACCGCATCAGACCCTGCTGCGGCGCAATTCTACGCTCCCTTCGCCGGTGCGGCAATCGGTGAATTTTTCCGTGATACGGGCCGTGATGCCTTGGTGATATACGATGACCTTTCCAAGCAGGCTGTCTCTTACAGAGAGGTCTCTCTTTTGCTCCGCAGACCTCCCGGTCGTGAAGCTTATCCCGGCGATGTGTTCTATCTTCACTCCCGTCTTCTCGAAAGGGCCGCAAAGATTATTGAAAGTCAGGAGGTTGCTGAAAATATGAACGATCTTCCCGAATCGATCAAAGGAATGGTAAAAGGTGGCGGCTCACTGACAGCTTTACCAATTATCGAAACACAGGCAGGTGACGTTGCGGCGTACATACCGACAAACGTTATCTCCATTACCGACGGACAGATTTTCCTTGAATCGAGTCTCTTCAACGCAGGTGTAAGGCCGGCCATCAACGTAGGTATATCCGTATCAAGGGTGGGAGGTAACGCCCAGATCAAATCTATGAAGAAAGTTGCCGGTACCCTTAAGGTCGATCAGGCCCAATACCGTGAACTTGAGGCTTTCTCAAAATTCGGATCAGATCTTGATGCTTCAACTTTGGCCACTCTGGACAAGGGCGCCAAAAACGTTGAGATACTTAAACAGGGCCTCTATTCCCCAATTCCGGTAGAAAAACAGGTGGCAATAATTTATTGCGGCACCGCCGGGTTATTGAAGGATGTCCCGGTCAACAAGGTCAAAGAGTTTGAAAAAGAGTATATAGAAATACTCGACCTAAAATATCGTAAAGTATTGGATCAGTTGGGCGAAGGAATATTCAACGATGAAATAACCGAAATACTTGAAAAGGTTGCCGAAGAGGTTTCCGCTAAATATAAAAAATAGCCTAAACCTTTGGATGAAGAAAAATTGAGCATCAAATGGCGAATTTAAAAACAATAAGAATAAGGATAAACTCTGTCAGATCGACCAGGCAGATTACCTCTGCGATGAAAATGGTCGCTGCGGCTAAACTGCGGAAGGCACAGGATAAACTTTTAAGACTGAGGCCTTACGCCGGTAAACTTCATGAGATTTTGGGAGGACTTTCACAAAGCCTGGCCAGTCTGGGAGTTGAAAACGTATATGGAAGGGTTACCCCCGTCGATAAGGTCCTGATAGTGGTAATAACCTCCAACAAGGGGCTCTGCGGGGCGTTCAACTCCAACGTCATCAAAGAGGCCAGACGTCTGGCCACCGAAAAGTATTCCGAACAATTCGCCAAAGGGAACGTTACCTTCCTTAACATTGGGAAAAAGGGAAGTGATATATTCAAAAAACTTGATGTCAACCTGTTACCAGACAAAAACTATTTGGTAGCCGATCTGAAATTCAACGAAGCCGTAATAGTTGCCCAAGAACTGATGGACTCCTTTATCAACAATGAATACAACGTTATTGAATTGGTTTATAATAAGTTCAAAAACACCGCCGTGCAGGAACTTACATCAACACAGTTTCTCCCGATTAAGCCAATAGAAGACGAGGAGAGTATATCTATTCCTCCGGATTATATATATGAACCCAATAAAGAGGAGATTGTGCGGGAGTTGATTCCAAAATCACTTAAAATCCAGTTCTACAACGCAGTTCTTGATTCTTTTGTGTCCGAAAACGGTGCCAGGATGACAGCGATGCATACAGCTACCGATAATGCTACCACGTTATTGCAGGACCTTACCCTTCAGTACAACAAGGCCCGCCAGGCATCAATTACCAACCAGATTATTGAAGTGGCCAGCGGAGCGGAAGCGCTTAAGGGATAATCTCCTGTATTTCAGCTATCCGATACAAAATGTACGATAGAGATCAACTTAAGGAGATAGTGGACAAAGCTCTTGTCAGTTACTCCTACTATAGCGGCAGCGACAAGCTTTTTGAGCCAGTGAAATATGCCGTATCCGTTGGAGGCAAACGTTTGCGCCCCATCCTGACACTGATGGCGTGCAATCTCTTCACCGATAAAATCAATGAGGCCGTGATGCCGGCTGCCGGTATAGAGATATTCCACAATTTTTCTTTGGTCCACGATGATATAATGGACAATGCCTCCATAAGAAGGAATTTTCCTACCGTCCATTCAAAGTATGGGATTAACCAGGCCATTTTGTCGGGCGATGTGATGGCTTTTCTCGCCAATGAGTGTTTTTTACAGCTTCCACAGGAAAAAGTTGTCAAGGTGGTGCGCCTTTTCAACAATACAGCGATAGAGGTTTGCCAGGGTCAGCAAATGGATATGGACTTCGAGAAAAAGGATATTGTACCTGAAGAGGATTATATCCGGATGATTCGTAAAAAAACCGCTGTCCTTATCGCTGCCGCGCTTGAAATTGGAGCAATAATCGGTGGAGCTGAAGATAAAGACTCCCAAACACTGTACGATTTTGGCATAAACCTGGGATTGGCGTTTCAAATACAGGACGATATTCTGGATATTTGGAGCGATGAAAAGGTTTTTGGGAAAAGTCAGGGTGGAGATATCATAGCCAACAAAAAAACACTCCCTATTATCAAGGCTTTTGAATTGGCCTCCGGCAACAATCTTCGCCTTCTAAAGGAACTTTATTCACAAAAGAACAGTGTTGAAGAGAGGGAGAAGGTAGAGACAGTAACCGCAATCCTCAACGAATTGTGGATCAAAGAGGTAACTACCATATTAGCGGACTCATACATTGACAATGCCCTTAAAGCCCTTAAATCTGTAGCTGTTGAAGAGCGAAAAAAGGAGAAACTGCTCAATATAACGGAATCACTTGTCAACAGAAACAGATAAAAGCCACTCTTTATCCTATTTTTTTTAATTTAGGGCAGTTATTAGAACTACAACCTATCTGTTTTTTTATTGGATTATACTGGATAACAGATTATTGTATGTTTTTATAATAAAATGCCAACGTATTGAGATTGTCGGAAACGGATTCAAAAACATAAAAAAAACAGGGCATCGGGAACTTTAAAAACGTTAATTATTGTTAATTGTGTTTTTTTAACAATCAAGACCCGTCAAAATATTTTTAACGAACAAATAATAGATATAGAGAGAAATGAAACCAACCAAAACAGACCTATTCCGTAAGATTGTACCAATTTTTGGCCTGATCTTCATTTTCTCCGCCGGATTCGGCCAAACAAAGGTTGTCCGCGGAGTAGTTACCACCTTCACCGATCTTCCGGTAGGAAACGTGGAGATTACCGCCAAAAAAGCCGGAAGTTCAGTTAAATCTACAGCCGACGGGAGTTTTATGATAGTTTGTGACACCAAAGATGTTCTTTTGTTCAAAGGTGTGGTGTTCGCCGATAAAAAGATAAAAATCAAGAAGAAGACTGAATTCGTAGATGTTTCCCTGGAATTTATACAATCCGAGGAAAACATAGAAATGGCCATTGGTTACGGTTATGTAAGCGATGCCGACAAGTTGAACGCCGCGGTCAAAGCTTACAGTGACGAAGGTTTCTGCAATTTCTCCAATATGATTGATCTCATGCAGGCCAAGTTCCCCGGTATCGACTATACCTCGGGACAACCGGTATTGAGGGGAATATCTTCAGTCCATTCCGGTAGCGCCGCTCTTGTTGTTATAAATGGAGTTGTTGGCGGATCATTGAATAACCTCGTGCCATGCGACGTGATCAGCATAGATGTGATAAAGGATAGCGGAGCGGCTATTTATGGCGCCCAAGGAGCAAATGGAGTAATAATCATCTCTACCAAATAATATTGATTTCTTAAAAGAATTATTTAAGCCGGCTTTATTGTTTTACTGACTGTTCAGATACCAAACATCAAGCCAACGGATATTACAAGCTGCCCGTAGTTGCTGATTATATATTTTGTCTCGGCGAATATCGAGACATTTTCCCCTATTGTTTTGACAGCACCCGCACCGATATTCAGACCAATTGTATTATCTGATTGCCTGGTTTTGAATATAACCTCCTCACCGGAATCTTTGTCGATGTAATCTTCCCGGTATCGGTAACCGACAAAGTGGAGGTTGAGCCCGCCAATCCCATATAAACTTAAAAAATCACTACCAAAAATTGAATAATTGAGGTCTAAATCGGCCATGCCGGAAGCAACAGTATGTCTGTAATCAACATCAGCTACCGATCCCTCAATATTTTTTGGCAGAGTATATAAACAGGTCAGGCCTATCGCCGCCCGGGAGGAGAGGTTATACCCTCCCTTGACAAAAAAACCGATATTCCCGCTTTCATAACTGTTCGCTCCGCTTCCACTAAATGAATCTGTCCGGTAATTAAAGCCCGTACCATAAACTCCCCCGCCACCAACCTCAATATCCCGCGAAAAAATGGTGCTTGCCTGCAGTAAAGTTAAAAACACCGGAATCAATATTTTTCTCATTCCCAGTTAATTTTGGTTGGAACAATAAAGAAGCCCATTATTAAGTCCCAAAGGTTTCAATATTGGCAAACAAAATAAAAGAAATTTCAACTATTTGTAACATTCACCGGTAAAAAACATCTTTATACGTAAAAAACGCAAATAAAAGATTTGATTTATACCAATGATAAAGCAAAAATTATTAGTTTTGTGAATCATTAAAAATAAATATTAAACTTAACAGGAGACATGTCAAATAATACGGGAAAAATAAGTCAAATTATCGGCCCTGTGATTGATGTCACATTTGAAAGACAAGGACAGGTAATGCCCGAGATCTATGATGCTCTCGAGATAAAACGCGATGATGGTTCAATACTTGTTGTTGAATGTGAGCAACATATAGGCGAAAATACCGTTCGTACAATCGCTATGGATTCTACCGATGGTCTGCGTAGAGGAATGGATGTGGTAGCGACCGGAGCGCCAATCTCAATGCCTATCGGTGAGCAGATCAAGGGAAGGCTTATGAACGTTATCGGAGATGCTATCGACGGTATCGGAGAGCTGGACAAAGCAGGCGGATATCCGATACACCGCAAACCCCCACCATATGAAGATCTTTCAACTGAAAAGGAGATTCTTTTCACAGGCATTAAAGTAATCGACCTTATAGAACCATATTCAAAAGGTGGTAAGATTGGGCTTTTTGGAGGCGCGGGTGTTGGTAAAACAGTTGTTATCCTGGAACTCATCAATAATATTGCCAAAGCTTATTCAGGCCTTTCCGTATTTGCCGGCGTTGGCGAGCGCACCAGGGAGGGTAATGACCTTCTGCGCGAGATGCTTGAAGCTGGTGTTGTAAATTATGGCAACGCCTTTCTTGAAGATATGAAAAAAGGCGGATGGGATCTTTCAAAGGTTGACATGGAGGCGCTCAAAGAATCAAAACTTGCTTTGGTGTTCGGTCAGATGAATGAACCCCCCGGAGCAAGGGCAAGGGTAGCTCTTTCAGGTCTTTCCGTTGCCGAACATTTCAGGGATGGCGACGGTAAAAGTGGTGGAAGAGACATCCTTTTCTTCATGGATAACGTATTCCGTTTCACACAGGCCGGCTCTGAAGTTTCAGCTCTTCTTGGCAGGATGCCTTCTGCTGTGGGATACCAACCTACACTCGCAACGGAGATGGGTGTTATGCAGGAGAGAATTACATCGACAAAACATGGTTCAATTACATCGGTACAAGCGGTTTATGTTCCAGCTGACGACCTTACCGACCCCGCTCCCGCAACAACTTTCGCACACCTTGACGCTACAACAGTGTTAAGCCGTAAGATTTCCGAACTTGGCATATATCCCGCTGTTGACCCATTGGATTCAACCTCCAGGATACTCGCTCCCGAAATAGTTGGCGAAGCTCACTACAGATGCGCGCAAAGAGTCAAAGAGTTGCTGCAAAGGTACAATGAACTTCAGGATATTATCGCTATTCTCGGTATGGAGGAGCTGTCAGAAGAGGATAAACTTGTCGTTAACAGGGCAAGAAGGGTTCAAAGATTTCTCTCCCAGCCTTTCCATGTTGCCGAGCAGTTTACCGGTATTCCCGGAGCTCTGGTATCCATAGAGGATACTATCAAGGGATTCAACATGATTATGGACGGGGAGGTAGATCAATATCCGGAACAGGCCTTCCTGCTTGTTGGTACAATTGAAGACGCCATTGAAAAAGGAGAAAAAATTCTGGCTCAATCTAAATAAAACAGTAGAGGAATGCGGATAGAGATAATAACTCCCGACAGCAAGGTTTTTGAAGGGGAAATAGTATCGGTAAGGGTTCCCGGCAAGAAGGGCTCCTTTCAGGTGCTGAAGAATCACGCCCCTATTATATCGACTCTGGAAAGTGGTTCCGTAGTGTTGGTCAATACAAAAGGAGAGGAGTTAAAATATGATATTGACGGAGGGGTAATAGAGGTAAAAGATAATAAGATCATTCTTTTGGCCGAAGCCATAATAACAACCAACTAAGGCATTCTACCCCTACCTATTTTTTTTCCGTAGATATTAATAGAAAAAGCAGCTTCCACTATTGGGAGCTCGCTTTGTTTTAGCCATATGACTCTTGGTCCGGCACTGATTTCATATGGAATACGGAAAATATGGAAATCGGACATCAACTCTACCCCCTTGGAATTGATATGATCCCACTTTAGAGTGCCCAACGAACTGGTCTTATCGATACTACAAACCATTGCATAGTCATAAAATATTGATCCTCTGATTCTTTTTAAGTAAAGAATACCATCTATATTAAAATCCGGATAGCATAACGGCAGAGTGTAATCAACTGAAAAATATTTTACCCTGTCATAATATCCTCCTAAATATCCTCTGGGAGGCCTGGTCCGATTATACATATTAAACAATTTGGCGTTCTGTAGCTCCATCTCGTACCTCAACCTTATGCCACTGCCAGCAATTCCTCCGGGCAAGTATACGGCGCTCCTCAAAGTTAAAACATCCCCAAAATACTCGCTGTCAAAAGGGAAAAACGAATAGAGAACATCTACGAATTGACCAAATTTGGGGTAGATATCCCTATACGACAAAGAGGAATAGTTATAGAGATATAGACGTGATCCCAATTGGGTATAGCCTTTGGAAATATTATCACCGTCATCAATATAACTGTTAGTGTAGCTGCTCCAGAAATAGGGCACCAACTGCCGATAAAACCTTCCCGATTTAAATAACAGTGGTACCGAGATAGTTCCCGTAAAGTTCAGACTGGGTTCTAGGTCGGAATATTGCAGGGAGGTTCTGCCTCTTCCCATAATCGTATTCTGCCCCCCATAATCGACTCTTGCCCGCAAAACCGGGTATTTCCCTTTAAACTCCATCTTGGAATGGATTTTGAATTTTCTATCGCTATACTCCAACCCTACCGATGAAATTAC
>DUOU01000134.1 GCA_012838685.1 Bacteroidota bacterium
GGTTCTGATAATCTTGAAAAACCGGCACTCCACCCATATCAAAACAGTCAACCTCTGTATGGTTTTTATAATGTAAAATTGCTCTCCAAAAAACTAATGCAGAACTTCCCGTACTCTTGTTCAATTCATAATCACTCCCCCCGGAATAATAATATGCAGTTTTCCCACCTGTTAACATCAATACAACAGTTGCAACCTCTTCTCCCACCATTCCAACAAACAATAAGGAATTAGGCTGACGTAAAAGACGATTGAAAAAATCGTTTGATTTTAACAGCATTGATGCGTTCGCATTTTTTTCTATAGCTCTTGCTTGAGTTTGTTTTCTCAATTTTTGAAACGCATCTAAATACGCAATAGAATTATCAGCATTTAATGCCAACACTGTTACTCCATTTTTCTCTCCTTTACGAATTCTATTTCGTTGTGTAGGTTCAATACCTTTCCAAATATCTTCTTCAGAAAGACTTAAATCAATTGTGAAAGTAGCATTTTGTTCCCGTTTCGAAAATGGGAAAATACCTCCTTTCTCCCTAACCCAGTGAGTCAGATTAAACATAACAATACCTTGTTGTTTAGCAAAAAAAGTTGCACGCTCAACAATCTTTATTTTAATTTCCTCTTCATTCCTTCCATTGTATAGAGGATAACTATCAAAATAGACACTCTTAGCTAATAATGAGACAAAACGACCATTGCCTCTCAACCATCCTACCCACCCTCCTACTACAATATCACCATCAAGAACAATAACACCCCATAACTTACTATCATACTCGTATGGCAATAATAGATTTCCCCAACGAGATTGTTGGACTATCTGATAATAGGCCATATAATTACTCTTATCTAACAATTCATATTCAAGCATACCTATACTCCATAATATAATGATTGTACTTGTTTTTCCCAATAATAACAAACCCCTTCTTTTTATAAAGATTAAGTGCCACCCTATTGTCGGTGTCAACTTTTAGTCTTACACTCTTCACATTTCTTTCGCACACAATTTGTAAGAGTTTTTCAGTTAGTAGCTGACCATAACCCTTACCTCTTTCTTCCATTCTAACTTTCACACCATAAATCCAATAATGTCGCCATTTTTTACGAATGACTCCTTCTGCCACAATTTTGCCACAACCGTCTATCATTACATACAATTCGTTTCTAAAACATCCTATCTTAGACAAAATAGAATAAATCCCCTTGTTTAAGTACTTCCTAAGTATTTTTTCCGATTCAAAATGCTCTAACACAATGGACCTATCCGAATCCAAATAACTACGCAAATAACACATGTTTATTTAACTATATTACGGTTGTGTAAATTCAAAATCTGTTTTTTTAAATATTGACTGAAGTGGTCTAATTGTTTCGGACACCGTTTTTTATTTTCTTACTAGATAATTAAAATGATTTCTATCAAGAAATGAAACCAATTGAGAGAAAACATACTTAAAATTATACATAAGCCAATCGAATAGTTAACAAAGATATAAATTCAAGTCTGTTGACTCTAAAAGCCCTTGTAATTGCCTAACAGTCAATGTTTTCAAATAATTTTTATGTTTTTAAGTGGACACTAATGATAAAAAACAATTGATAATAAGAATCTTGTGTTCCATTATAAACCTAATTTAAGCCCTTTATCGCATCAACATAAATATTATAAATCTGTGTCGCGGTTTTTTGCTTATCTAAAAATTCGATCTTACTTCGCGAATCTATGTTGTTGTATTCCACAGCCAAAACTATATTTTCAGATATCTCTTCAGAATTATACCTGGATATAAAAACACCATCAATCCCTTTTGATAACTCTTTTACATCACCAACATCTACGCTTACAATTGGACAATTACAAGCGAGTGCTTCTTTAATCACCATAGGAGAACCTTCAGTAATTGAAGTAAGCAACATGCAATCGCACGCATTAATCAATTTTGCCACCTCATCTCTCTTATACCCTTTCAACTCAATAAGATCATAGTTTGGCAGATTTTCTAACGACCTCTTCGCCAGGGAAGCATTTTTTACTTTTATATCAAATCGCCCACCGAAAAGAACCAACTTCCTGTTTAACGGAAAACCGAGCTCCTTTCTGCAATCATTTTTGTCCATCGGTTTAAAGATGTCAAAATCGACCCCACATGGAATTACAACAGCTTTTCTTTTCACTATACTTTTTCCTAAAGGCCTCTTTGAAACAAAAATATTCTTCTTGGATAAAATTAATGAAAATATGGATAACAGCCTGGTTAATAAGTTGTTTATATCACTTCCATGAAATGTTGTAACTACCGGTATACTCCTCTGAAAATTGGCTAATATCCCCATATGACCACTATGGGCATGGATAATGTCATATTTATAGCCGTTATCCCGCAAAAACTTAGCAAAATCTTTTACATGGAAAATATACCCTTTTAATCCCCCTTTTTTTATTAAATAATATTCATACTCAACACCTAACTTTTCAATAGATTCATTCTGTTCAAAAATAAACGCGGCTACGGGCTTTCCATATAGCTGATAATTATCCGGCAACTCCCTGCAAACTGTCAACACACTGATCATAATTATCTACTTGTCATTAAATTAAATTTGCCTCTCTTGACAAAATATAAATCTCAAAATTTGGATACATATTATCATAGATAATGACAAACTTCACGAATAAACTATTTTATCTATTCGAGATTATTGCTTAATGCGTATAGCTCGCTGTATCCGTGAACGGCTCTCTTCATCCCAAAAATAGTTTGGCCTTTTTTTCCTAATTTAACTCTATCTGTCTTATCTATAAGGTCTCTGACTTTTAATCGTGAAA
>DUOU01000135.1 GCA_012838685.1 Bacteroidota bacterium
TCCACCCCTGACCGCGGGGGAGGAGGTCGTTCCCGAAACGGCGGTCTCCCCGGAGAAAGCAGCCGCGGCCCCAACAGGAACAGTGGAGGAAAAGGTGGATGATGAAGGAGCGGTAACCATCGCGGTTGGAGCGGGCGGTATGGACATAGACGAGCCACTGCTGCTGTCGGGCGATATTGAAAGCATAGATATTGACGATATAAGGGTAGAGAGCGGAGAGGGTCTGCTGATTCTGGACGAATCCCCGGAAATGGAGGAATTGGAAACCGCGCCCGAATCCGCGGAAATATTTGAAATCATTGAACATGATGGGCCGGCCGTACCGGGAGCGGAGAGCTCTTCCCCTCTCAGTGACGACGAGCTGATAGATAGATTCATTGCCAACAACCCCCGGATATCGCCAATTGGAGAGGCTCATGAGGAACGGGAACCGACCGATATCTCCCAACCTTTTACCGAAAATACCGAGGGGCTGGTCTCCGAAACATTGGCCAAAATATATATAAAGCAGAAGTATTATTACCGGGCCCTGGATATTTATAAAAAATTAAGTTTGAAATATCCGGAAAAAAATAGTTATTTTGCGGGTCAAATTCAAACAATAAAAGATCTGATAAATCAAAAGTAGCGATGGGAATATATCTGTTTATTTCGATATTGATAATTATAGCCTGTGTGATCCAGGTACTGGTGGTATTGGTGCAGGACTCAAAAGGTGGTGGCCTGGCCGCGAACTTCAACACATCGGGACAGAGTATGGGAGTCAGAAAGACGGCCGACTTTCTTGAAAAGTCAACGTGGGTGCTTGCCGCCTCTATTCTCTTTCTCTGTATTATTGTCACTGCCGCCATTCCGCGCGACAATGCGGCACAACAGTCGAGAATCCAGACACAGATCGATAACGCCGTTGATCCGAACGCCGTTCCCGTGTTGCCGTCGATACCCGTTACAACTGACGAAGAGTAATGGAAACACCATATATTAACTAACAAAAAATGCCAGGTTATGACAATCTGGCATTTTTTGTTTTAAGAAATGTCACATTTTTCCATTTGGCACAAATTGTGTAAAAAGTTATATCACTATCGGCAAAAAAATGTTTAACCATAAAAAAACTAATTTATTATGACAAAAGTGAAAGGAAAAATCCTCGCGGGAAAGGTTCTAGTTAAACCAGCGGAAGCAGAAGAAAAAACCGCCAGTGGCATCATTATTCCCGATTCAGCAAAGGAAAAGCCCCGTCAGGGCAAGGTAGTCCTCGTAGGAGCGGCCAAAAAAGATGAGCCTATGGAAGTTAAAGAGGGCGACGAAGTTCTCTACGGCAAGTATTCCGGTCAGGAACTTATCATCAATGATGAAGAGTACCTTCTCATCTCGCAGAGCGACATTCTATTTATTGTTTAACGTTAACCAAATAAATCAAAATAAAAATGGCAAAAGAAATAAAGTATGATATCGACGCTAGGGCACTTCTCAAAGAGGGTGTCGATCAGTTGGCCGACGCCGTGAAGGTGACTCTCGGTCCCAAAGGTCGTAATGTAGTAATTGAAAAGAAATATGGATCTCCCCAGATAACCAAGGACGGTGTCACCGTTGCCAAGGAGATCGAACTGGAAGACAGTTACGCCAATATGGGCGCGATGATATTGAGGGAAGTGGCCTCAAAGACAGGCGACGTCGCGGGTGACGGTACCACAACCGCTACCGTTCTCGCCCAGGCTATCATCAACGTAGGTCTTAAAAACGTGACCGCAGGCGCGAACCCGATGGAGATCAAGAGGGGTATCGACAAGGCCGTTGCCGCTGTTGTTGCCAACATCAAGGAGCAGGCTGAACAGGTAGGCGACGATATCAAAAAAATCGAACAGGTTGCCCGCATCTCCGCCAATGATGATGAGGAGATAGGCAAGCTTATCGCCACTGCGATGGAAAAAGTGAACAAAGAGGGTGTTATCACCGTTGAGGAGTCAAAAGGAACCGACACTACCGTTGAGGTTGTTGAAGGTATGCAGTTTGACCGCGGCTATATCTCGGCCTATTTTGTAACCGATACCGAGAAGATGGAAGCCGACCTCGAAAATCCATATATACTGATATATGACAAGAAAATATCCACCATGAAGGATATGCTTCCTGTACTCGAGTCCACGGCACAAACCGGCCGTCCTCTTCTTATCATAGCTGAAGATGTTGACGGTGAGGCTCTCGCCACACTTGTTGTCAACCGTCTCCGCGGCTCACTGAAGGTCTGCGCCGTTAAGGCTCCCGGCTTCGGTGAGAGAAGAAAAGATATGCTCGAAGATATAGCGATTCTCACGGGTGGTACGGTTATCTCCGAAGAGAAAGGTCTTAAACTGGAACACGCCACCATCGATATGTTGGGTAACTGCGATAAGGTGACCGTAGATAAGGAGACCACCATCATCGTCAACGGTGCCGGTGAAAAAGAACTTATCCAGAAACGTATCGGCCATATCCGCAGACAGATGGAGACCACAACATCGACATACGACAAGGAGAAGCTCCAGGAGCGTCTCGCCAAACTGTCGGGTGGTGTTGCCGTGCTCTATGTAGGTGCCGCTTCGGAAGTTGAGCTGAAAGAGAAGAAAGATAGGGTAGACGACTCCCTGCACGCCACACGTGCCGCTATTGAAGAGGGTATCGTTCCCGGTGGTGGCGTGGCTTATATCCGCGCACAGGCCGCTCTCGAAGGGCTAAAGGGTGACAACGAGGATCAGACTACCGGTATCGAGATCATCAAGAGGGCTATTGAAGAGCCTCTCCGCATGATCGCCGTCAACGCCGGCAAGGAGGGTGCTGTTGTTGTCCAGAACGTACGCTCACAGAAGGGTGACTATGGCTACAATGCCCGCACCGACGTGTACGAGCATCTCCGCAAGACCGGTGTTATCGACCCCGCGAAGGTTACCCGCGTGGCTCTTGAAAACGCCGCTTCCATAGCCGGAATGTTCCTCACCACCGAGGCTGTGATCGTGGATATCAAGGATCCCAATCCTCCAGCGATGCCTCCAAACATGGGTGGTGGAATGATGTAATAACGTGATAGTTAAAAGTTTATTGATTAATTATGGGGGGCTGTGCCACACAGCCCCCTTTTTTAATATCTTCGCGAAGTAAAAAATTAATGTAGTATAGATGGATAACATTCGGAACTTCTGCATCATAGCCCATATCGATCATGGTAAGAGCACACTGGCGGACAGGCTCCTGGAAAAGACGGGGACAATCGACAAACGGGACTTCCAGGATCAGGTGCTTGACGATTTGGATCTTGAGCGGGAGCGGGGCATCACGATAAAGAGCCACGCTATTCAGATGGATTATATCCACGAGGGGCAAAAATATATCCTTAACCTTATAGATACGCCGGGACATGTCGACTTCTCCTATGAGGTCTCCCGTTCCATAGCGGCGTGTGAGGGGGCCCTGCTGGTGGTGGACGCCACACAGGGAATCCAATCACAGACAATATCCAATCTCTATATGGCAGTTGACCACAATCTGGAGATCATCCCGGTGGTCAACAAGATAGATATGGCCAGCGCCATGACCGAGGAGGTGAAGGATCAGATAGTTGATCTTATTGGCGTGGAACGCGGGGATATTCTGGAGGTTTCGGCGAAGGTCGGCCTGGGTATCGATGAGGTGCTTGAGGCTATCGTCAAGCGGGTGCCTCCCCCTGCGGGTGACCCTGACGCCCCCCTGCAGATGCTGGTATTCGATTCGGTTTTCAACGCCTTCAGGGGCATTATAGGATATTTCAAGATAGTCAACGGCACTATCAAAAAGGGAGATAGGGTAAAATTTATCAGCACCGACCATGAATATGATGCCGATGAGATAGGGGTGTTGAAGCTGAAGCAACTGCCCAAGGAGAGTCTCTCCGCCGGCAATGTGGGATATATAATCACCGGTGTCAAGGAGTCGGCCGAGGTGAAGGTGGGAGACACCATAACCCATACGGAAAATCCATGTGAAAACGCCATCTCCGGCTTCCAGGAGGTCAAGCCGATGGTCTTCGCCGGGATCTATCCGGTGGATACCGACGATTACGAGGATCTCCGCAGTTCCATAGAGAAGTTGCAGCTCAACGACGCTTCGCTGTCGTTTGTTCCAGAATCGTCCGCTGCCCTTGGCTTCGGCTTCCGCTGCGGGTTCCTGGGACTGCTCCATATGGAGATCATACAGGAGAGATTGGACAGGGAGTTCGATATGGATGTCATCACCACCGTCCCCAACGTCTCGTTCAAGGTGACCACCACCAAGGGTGAGGTAGTTGATGTCCACAACCCATCGGGCCTGCCGCCGGTCAACCATATCGACCATATCGAAGAGCCCTATATTATCGCCCAGGTTATAACGGTAGCCGACTATGTAGGTCCCATTATGAGTCTCTGCATCGAAAAGCGCGGGACGCTCAAAAACCAGGTTTACCTCACGCGCGACAGGGTGGAGATGACATTTGAGATGCCGCTGTCGGAGATCGTGTTCGACTTTTACGACAAGCTCA
>DUOU01000310.1 GCA_012838685.1 Bacteroidota bacterium
AATAAAAATGAACGGCAGCAAAATCATTCCAATTGTGAATCCCACACCTTTACCGAATTTCAGGGATAAATTGTGAATCATAATTATGAGAATTACAATATTAACTATCGGTATAAGTAGAAGCAACAGCCACCACCATGGTTTTTTAATGATCTCCAACAATACCCATATGTTGTAAATGGGTATTATATAATACTACCCGTTTTTAAGACCACTGGTTAAGTGTTAAATTTGATAACTTTAAACCAGTGAATTATGAAAGCAAAAAGACAAAAACATTCAGGGGCCTTCAAGGCTAAGGTAGCTATTGAGGCCTTACAGGAAAGAGAGACATTATCAGAACTTTCAAAAAGGTATGGCATACACCCAAACCAGATAGCTCGTTGGAAGAGGGAGTTCCTGGAGAGGGCTCCGGAAATATTTGAGAAACCCCAAACATCTGAGAACCACGATAAGGAGATTGAGAAGATGTACGCCAAGATAGGGCAGTTAGAAATGGAGCGGGAGTATTTAAAAAAAAACTTAAAAAAACTGGGTCTGTGATCGATCGCCGTCAAATGGTAAACCGGGAAGAAGATTTGAGCATCCGTTGTCAATGTGAGTTGGTAGGTGTAACCAGAGGCAGCTTTTATTATCAACCTTCTGGAGAGACCGAAGAAAATCTCAAACTCATGCGCTTGATGGATGAGCATTATCTGGAGCATCCTACGGAAGGAGTGGTTCGTATGAGAGATTTTCTTCTGACACTGGGTATTTTGGCTAATCATAAGCGTGTTCGCAGGCTTTTGCGGTTAATGGGCTTGATGGCGATCTATCCCAAGCGGAATCTAAGCGGACTTGGTCAGGCGAAATATATCAAACCATACCTGTTGAGGGATCTCAAAATTACCAGGCCAAATCAGGTATGGGCAATAGATATCACGTACATCCCGATGCCAAAAGGTTTTCTTTATCTGACAGCTATTATAGACATTTATAGTCGCTATATTGTTGGCTGGGGCATATCCAATAGTCTGGATGCCGCTTGTAGCCTTAACGTCACAAAAGAGGCCATAGAGCGGTATGGTAAGCCTGAGATTATCAACTCGGATCAAGGAAGTCAGTTTACCTGTCATGAATGGATCGAACTTCTTGAGAAGGAAGAAATAAAAATCAGCATGGATGGCAAAGGCAGGGCTATTGATAATATTTTTATAGAAAGGTTCTGGCGTTCTGTGAAATATGACTATGTTTATATCAAAGTCCCTTCAGATGGGCTGGAGCTTTATCAGGGACTCAAAGATTATATGGATTATTACAATAACCGGCTTTGCCATCAGGGTATCGATCATAAGATCCCGGCAAAAAGATATTATGAGGCAGCATAATGACTTTCTCTTCTAAATACCAAGATAACCAGACTACGGAACCAGTCAAGATCAAGACAAGTCCTTTCAGGAATCTTGACAGAACCCGCATTCTGATTGAAAAAGTATTTACAAGAGAAAATCATCGAAGAAGAAAACTTATTTTTGTACCACAGTGGTCAGAGAATGGGGAGTAGCTAATTGAATATCATGAAAACAGACTTGGGGTAATTGAAGGAATCGAAAAATCATATGATGATATTAATTCTCTTCTTATAGAGAATTTTGATAAAAACTTACAAAAGCAATTAAATCACTATAAAAGGCATCCGTCAATCCTAATTGATGAAATAATAAAAACACATGATAATTTCGTGGAGAATGTATCCAATGAGCTTGAAAAACAAAAAGCGAATCATCCAGATTTCAAAACTGAAGATACTGTATTAAATGAGATTACTGAACTTTTTGATGATTGTGTGGGTGAAGAATTCTCAAAAGATGAATTAACTAAGATTTATTCTGAGGGAAAAGAAAGGTATGCTAATGAAATCCCTCCTGGATATAAAGATGAAAACACAAAGCAAAAGAAAGGGCTTAGAAACATTTATGGTGATTTGGTTATCTGGAAAGAATTATTGAATTATACGAAAAACAAAAAAAATCCTCTCATTTTTATAACTGATGATAGAAAGGAAGATTGGTGGACAATTGATAAAGGGAAAACTATAAGACCAAGAGAAGAATTAATAAAGGAATTTTTTGATTTTACAGGAATAAGAATTCTAATTTATAATGCTGACCAGTTTCTAACTTATGCAAAGGAAAGAGGTTTGCTACCCGAAATTAAAGATGAGACGATTGAAGAAGTAAAAGATATTCGTGTATCAGATGAAAAATATTATACTAATTTAAGTGATATTTTGAACTCACAATCACTTGCTTCTAAGAGTATTTCAGACATGCTAAGTGCTCAAACCTATAAACCAATTAATATTTCAGACATGTTAAGTTCTCAAGCAATTACTTCAAAGAGTATTTCAGATATGCTTAGTGCTCAGACCTATAAACCAATTAATATTTCAGACATGTTAAGTTCTCAAGCAATTACTTCAAAGAGTATTTCAGATATGCTTAGTGCTCAGACC
>DUOU01000136.1 GCA_012838685.1 Bacteroidota bacterium
CCTTTTGGCCTGAGTATATCTACCAAGATTCGATACTTGTTGATCCGGTAGATGCCTTTGATCTTATCAATAGGATTAACGAGATAAAAAGTGGTGCCGGTAACGTACAAAAGTTGTCGGATCAACTTGAGTATCTCCACAATACGCTCACGGAGAACTCCAACCCGATACTTGTAATCTTAAGACAGTGATCTTTAGTACGATCAGGAAAATTAAAACGGGTCAAAACGATACCTGTTTTGAATAAATCCCACACCGTTTCGAGACTGACGATTCTCGCGCCTCGAAGGTCTCTCTCCGGTGTGGAATTTTTTATTTATTGAAAAGTAATGTTTTTTATACGAAATCTCAATTCACATAAAAAAGATGCCAACTACAAAATAAAAACACCGCTTATAAAATAAAACAACAGGATACAAAACAAAACGACCATCCACAAAGATATTCTGGAACAGCTTCATGACACAAATTAAAATATTCCTGAGATTTGTTTTAATGCAAAGCATGGAAAATGTCCATTAATAACCTTTAAAGTTCTGTTCTATGCTTTTTCGTTGTTGGTAAACCCCAACGACAAAGTGCGCTTAGGCCAAATAATATGTTTTGTTTTATTAACCAATACTTTTAAAAATGAAAAAAGCGATCAAAATTTTAGGAACTGTTCTTTGCGTTGTTGTGCTGTTTTTAAACCTGTCCATCAACGGTAAAAATGAGGTGGGCGACACAAGCCTATCCGTGTTGCTGAACAATGCTGATGCCTTGTGTTATGACAATGAATCGTTCCCAATGTGTAACACTGGGAGATGTAACATTTACTCAGAAAATTGTTATCAAGTGTTTAATCCAGAAGGAGACTGTGACCCGACCTACCTTTAATAGTAAATGATTTTAAGGTGGGATTGAAAAGTATTTTCAATCTCGCCTTTTCACTTTTAATTGGTTGTTATGCTATTAAAACTAATTTGTTTAATCGTCTAGTTCATTGGTATAGAAATAAATGACATAACAACAGGATTCTAAGCCATTGACTTTTAAATTCAAGTGATAAATGTAACTAAAGAAAAAGAATATTGGAAGTTGACCCCAAATATTTGGATCAAAAAACTACTTTATATTATATGCCTATACAAAGTCATCTGACATCAGTACAAAGAAATGTGACCGAAACAATCTAGCATACTAGCAAAAAAAACAACAGAAGTCATTATGATCATGGACAAATCTGTGACAAGCTAGGAAAAGGGGAATTAAATGAGTAAACATACAAGTTCATAAGGCAATATATCTCAAAAAATAATCGTATAAAATTAACCGAAGACCCAAAGAAAAACTAGGTTTCCTTTCTCCAAAAGAACTGTTTTTCGCTTCTTTGGAGAAAAAAGTTGTGTTGATAGTTGAATTATCTGACAATTAGGGATTAAACTATATTTGAAATTAGTAAAAGACAAATAAATGTTTAATCCACAAAACTGTCAGAAATGAATACAGAAGTAAAATTAATCAAAAACAAGTTAGAATTATTAAATCTCGCCGAAGAACTTGGCAATGTATCACAGGCTTGTAAGGTTATGGACTACAGCAGAGGCACATTTTATCGTTTCCGCAAGCTTTATGATAAAGGAGGAGAGCTGGCATTGCGGGAGATTAGCAGGAGGAAGCCGATACTCGGAAATCGTGTGGAAGTTCACATTGAAGAAGCGGTTATCAGGTTAGCGACTGACAGTCCCCTCCTAGTTGCAAATATCAAAAATAAAGTATTCTGTGTTTTGAACATAAGACTGACTAAATGCGGTCAAAGCTTCTATCATTTGCAAATTGATTTGATATTTAGTCACACTTATATGTTAAACTATAGTTTTTTATTTAAAATTGATGCGTAGTTTAGTCCATTTTTTTAACGGAATTCATCGGTTATTTAAATCTTTATATGGCAAAAATGATTTTTAAAAATGGAATAAAGTCGCAAACGTGAGACGATATTTTCTTTATTGCTTTATGATAGCAATAGTGTTGGGTACACCTTTTATATATTCAGGGGATATTTACAACGGTGTAATTACAGCGAAACAAATTTGGTTTTACTGTGCTATGGCTTTGTTAATTTTGATATTTGGCTCTGGCCTTATAAACAGGAAAAGCGTTTTATTAGAACTGAATTCCATTGATATCGCACTTATTGTCTTTTACGCCTACTTTCTTATACGTGCAGTCTATACTCCTTTTACGCCATTATTATACAATGTACGATTCCTTAATTATTCTCTTCTTTTATTATTCTATTTTATTGTAAAAAATATTGGAACAAGTTACTATAGTAAAGAGTCGGGAGAGAATAAAAAGAAAATATTATTCTATGAAATTATCATCGACATATTAATAATTACCGGACTAGTTCAAGCAATCTGGGGATTATTACAACTTTATGGGGTCTTGCCCAGTTTACATTCAATATTTAAAATTACAGGTACCTTTTCTAATCCGGCGCCTTATGCAATATATCTGGCTACAATCTTCTTATTAACGCTGGGAAGACTGTTATTAACGCCCTCTTCATCGTTTTCAAAATCTTCCCACTATATTTCTTTTCTCACGATAATCGTAATTATTTTGATATTGCCCGCAACAATGAACAGGGCTTCATGGGTTGGGGTTGCTGTAGGATCGTTTATCGTACTTAATTACAGGTACGACTTTTTTAGGAAAATAAGAAAGATTCTGAACAATATGGCAAAAAAACTACTTGCCCTTACTTTTGTTGTATTAATAGTCGGGTTGTCATGTACAGGTTTATATTTGCTCAAAAAAGGTTCTTCCGATGGGCGTTTGTTGATATGGGAAGTTACATTGGGGAAGATAGCCGAAAAGCCTTTATTTGGTTATGGAGTGGGACGGTTTGAGGCGGAATACAACAATTGGCAAGCCGATTTTTTTAAATCACACCCAGACGAAATTGACGGCTCCAAAGGTTTGGTGGCGGGAAATACAATGTATTGTTTCAATGAATACCTTGAGATGACTTCTGAACTCGGAATTATAGGTCTGTTATTATTTTTGGCTATTATATTATATAGTTTAAAAGAAACTCATAAAAAGGCGACAATAATCGCCCCAAAAGATGATAAAAAAAGGACAGATAAGGAATTAATCGCTATCATAAACATTTTGGTTCCTTCTTTTATTGCCCTTCTGGTAATGGCTTTGATTTCTATTCCCTTTTATTCGTTGCCCACTTTCATTGTTTACTTTTTGATCTTAGCGTTAATTTCTTCAAGTGTTGGATCTATAAAATACAAAAAATTAAAGGTTTCACAATTTGTCGGTAGCATTGCAAAATTTGGGTCAGTAATAATCATTTTTTCTGCTTCACTTCTCCTTATGTTGAAGGTAAGGCAACAAATTATAACTTTTAAAATATGGGATAATGCAATACATATGTATCAGGCAGGCTATATAAAAGAAGCCCGTAAATCATATTCTGATATTTATATTTCATTGAGATATAATGGGTCTTTTCTACAGTACTTTGGCAAAGCTCTGAATATTGCTGAAGAATATCCACAAAGTATAGAAATTCTGGAGCAGGCATTGAAATTCACCTCAGATGAAGTATTATTTACTACGCTTGGTGACAATTATAAAGCCTTAGAACGATATTCTGATGCAGAAAAAGCCTATCAATATGCTTTCTTAATGGCCCCCAATAAGTTATATCCTTTATATCTACTTACAAATTTATATTTTGATTCCGGTCAATATCAAAAAGCGATTAAAATAGCTGAAAAAGCTCTAAATAAAAATATAAAAGTTGAATCCACTGCAATAAATGAAATGTTACAGGCGATGAATGAAATTATAATAAAGATAAAAAATGAAGAAGAGGTATTTTGAAAAGACAAACCATATAAATAAGATAACAGGCCGCAAATATAGTGCCTTTATAAAAATCATTAAACGATGAGAAAAGTCAGTAAAATCGCATGGATATTTTTAGCTTCTTTTGGGCTACTGGGATTATTGTATTCAGTGTTTTTACTTATCCCTTCCCACATTCATCTGATAGTTAAAAAAACGACCATTGTTTTCGAGACAACCGAATTAGATATTGGAGAGATAAACTATAAAGAACCCCGAAAGGCTGAGTTTATTTTTAAGAATACGGGAGGAAATGAACTGATCATATATGATGTCCAACCGTCTTGTGGATGTACAAATGTAGATTGGACAAGGGAACCGATTAAAAGCGGACAGTCCGGCAAAATAAGTGTTGTTTATGATGCTGAAACAACCGGAAGATTCAATAAAAGTATAGTAGTTCACTGTAATTGTCACATTGAGAGTATTGTGTTGCAAATTTCAGGGGAGGTTATTGGCAGAGAGAATGAAAGATTTTAAACAAGATAATAGTATCAAAAAAACACAAGTGCCAATAGAATCTCGAAACGCTTGGCATATTTCTCTTTTAAGGGGCATTGTAATTACCATCTTGATCGGAATATTTTTACGTATATTCTTTATAGAGATTTATATGATACCGTCTTCGTCGATGGAACCGACGATTTTATCTGGCGATTTTATTATGGTTAGTAAGATGGCTTACGGGCCAAGAGTATCAATACCAGAGAAGTTCTTTAAAGAAAATAAGACTGGATACCTACGGATAAAAGGGTGGAACAAAATAAAGTTGGGAGATAAGATTGTATTCAATTTTCCCAATTATTCGGTTTCTTTAGATTCTACTTATAAAATCTGGGGAAGGTGTATTGTTAAGCGTTGTTATGGGCTTCCGGGAGATACTGTTTTAATCAAGAACGAAAAAAGTGGGAACGGAAATATATTGGGCAAAGATGCGACAGATACGCTACAGAAATATAATGTATTCCCTTATGACAGCAACTTGAAATGGACCATTGATGATTATGGGCCACTTTATGTCCCCGCTTCTGGTGATGAGGTACAACTAACAAAAAGTACAATTAAAATGTATAAAGATATTTTGCGTTTTGAGAACCCTAATTGTACAATAACGGACAGTACCATTGTAATAGATGGGGGTCCGCTTTCTCGGTATACTTTTAACTATGACTACTATTTCATGCTTGGAGATAATTTTTATAATTCGAATGATTCGAGATATTGGGGTTTTTTGCCCGATAGCAATATAATAGGCAAGGTGGTAATGATCCTGTTTTCAGTGGACAAAAACAAATATGGGTTCAGAAAATTTAGGTTGAACCGGTTATTCAAAATTGTATAGAAAAAACAAATGAATAAAACACGATTCATATTATTCTTTTTTGTATGGCTAATAATTATTGTTGAGCTTGTTTTACGCACGGCCAGTTATGAGTTGTTGAAGACAAGAAAACTGGAGGCCGATTGGATCGAAGACTCTATAATGGGATACCTGCCAAAGCCAAAAACCAGCTTTAATCTTATTGCACCAAACGTTAACAAAGAAATCACAGTGAATGCGTTTGGGTTTTATGATAGTAAAATAAAGATCAACAAACAAAGGGGATATTACAGGATCGCTGTATTAGGAAACTCGTATGAAACAGGGCATTTTAGTGAAAGTGTTAAATCTTATCCTGAACTATGCGACGATATTTTTAAAAATGAAAGCCATAAAGTTGAATGTTTAAATTTCTCTATTGATGGGGAATATGGTGATTGGTACAGAATAAGGTTAATTGAGAACAAAATTTTAAAATTTGATCCCGACCTTATTATCTTGAACGTAAAAATGCCTTTTAGTAATCAGATAGTGGTAAAAGAACATTACAAAGGTATAGTAATTGAGTATGAACAAAACGATGAACAGTCGAGAATTGGATTAAAGAAAAAAATAGATGAAATAGCTACTATTAAACCATTTACCGTTTTATTTGACCTCTCTTTTTTATTCAGGGGGTTTTGTGTGTTGATGGTTCAAAAGAAAGAAAATATTGGGAATAGGAATAATGGTTTCTGGGAGAAGATCGAAATATATAGAACAAGGAAATTATCAGCGGATAATTTGTATAAAAGAGAATTTTCGGAACTCGAAAGTGTCGATATAGTTAACAGATTATTCATTAATCTGGGTGAACAGGACGTAGAATTGTGCTTGCTGGACAACAACAGTTTGGATAAATCTTTGTTAAACGAAAACATAAGGTATTTAAAATTAAATTCTTATGGGGGAGAAAAATTTAGCTCATCAGTAAATGGCGACAGTTTTGATAAAAATGAAACCATTATGCTGGCTTGGGAACTCTATGAAACTTTGATTGAAACGTATATTCCAGCAAATTATATTGATAACAAATAGCATATTTAAGGTACTATGGAAAGAAATTTGAGATCAAATCAGATATTAATATACTTATACATCATAATTACATCGGGGTATTTGATCTGGAGAACTGTTTTTTCATTGAACATGGATCAGCCAATCGCCTCTGGATTGTTCCTAGCCGCCGATATAATCACGGGAGTTTCTTCAATAATTTTTGTTTTCTCCTTTTTGAAAGGAGAAAAGGTCTTTTCAGAACCTGTTTTAAGGCATAAGCTTACGGTTGATGTCTTTATACCTACGTTCAATGAAGATGTAAGCATTCTGAGAGAAACAATTTCCCATTGCGTGGGCATGGATTACCAACATAAAACTTATGTTTTAGATGATGGTAATAGGGAAGAAGTAAGGGTTTTAGCCGAGAAACTGGGGGCACAATATATATCGCGCACAGTTAATGAAGACGCCAAAGCTGGTAACCTGAACAATGCATTGGGTAAAACAAGTGGCAATATTATTGCTGTTTTCGATGCCGATTTTGTTCCTGAGAAGAATTTTATAGTAAAACTTATAGGTTACTTCAATGATGATAAGGTCGCAATAGTTCAGTCCCCCCAATTTTATTATAACAGCAACAGTTTTCAGCACAGGAAATTGTTCGGTAAAAAAACATACAATGATCAAGACACCTTTCTCCATATGGTTTTGCCGGCAAGAGCTGACTGGAACGCCGCTTATTGGATCGGAACAAACGCTCTTATGCGCCGAGAAGCTATTCTATCGATAGGCGGGTTTCCGACAGAATCGGTTACTGAGGACATACTTACAAGTATTTATATTCATTCTAAAGGTTGGAACTCGGTATATGTAGATGAACCATTGGCATTTGGATTGGCCCCGACAAATATTTCGCAATATTATACTCAGAGACTGAGATGGGCGAAAGGTGCTTTTCAAATTTTTCGTAAGAAGAACCCGTTATTTGTTAATGGGTTGTCTTACGTCCAGAGAATGTTTTATTTCTCTTCTTTATTGCATTTTTTCGAAGGCGCTATTAAGTTAGTTTACTTTGTTTTTCCCGCCTTGTTTTTCATTTTCAAAGTAGTTCCAATAAATACCTCCCCATATGTTATAATCAATATGGTAATATATTTTATTATGGGCCGTATACTTATTTCGGTGATCACAAGGGACAAAACAAACATTTTTTATGATGAAATCTACGCTGTTATACGCTCGTTTATATATCTGATGGGATTTTCCGCCCTTTTTACGAATAAGAAAATCAGTTTTGCCGTTACACCAAAAAACAATGAATCAAACATCGGGATAATCAATTTCTTTGGGCCTCTGTCTATTTGTACCTTGAACTTTGTTGTATTAGTCTCGGCAACAATAAATCCTTCCATCATATTAAAGGAAAGTATCTTAAATCTGGTCTGTTTTGCATGGTGCATATCTCTGCTAATAAAATCGTCGATAGCCTGCTATTATTGTTTTTCAACTCCATATGACAGCGGCCTCACTATTAATGATCAGATTCGATCCAATAAGTCTCTAATAAAAAGAACATGAAAATTATGGACCTAACGCTCGATTACGTCTATTTTTGTGCCATTATGTGTTTATACATGTGGGATACTAAGTTTCTTCCTTCCCCCTTGTATTTGGGGAAGCTAAGAAACAGAACAAGGTATTTTTCAAGACTGAAGTGCCTAAGACAAAGATTCCTAATAAGAACCTCCTTAATAATTATTCCTTTTCTTTTATTCGGTTGTACAATACAATCGGATACTGAATTCCATATTGAACTACCAGAAATCACATTACCTTTTGAGCTTGATGAAATTATTGAAGTTAAAGATTGGATAGCATTGGGCCCTTTTTCCTTTAACACACGAAAACAGGCTCCACAGAATACGTTTCTTAACGAAGATCTTGTTAAATACAAAATAGATGAGGATAATTTCCTATATGACGATATTAGTAAGATAAACAGAAAGGATTTGGCTCCTTTCATGATTAGCCAAACAAACGGCTTTATCAAGTTGTTTGATTATGCGGGAGAGATGATTGAAGATAAGAGTAATTTTTATTTATGTAGCTCTATTTTTAGTCCTATTGAAAGAGAAGTTACCTTAATTGTCGATGGTTCGAATAGTTACAAATTATGGTTTAATCAACAGACTATTTTGAATGTTACGAGGAAACATAATACAAACAAAGTTGGGGATCGCTTTGTGAATGTCAAATTAAAAAAAGGTTCAAACCTTTTGTTCGTAAAAGTTAACAGGGGAAGCAATGTGAAATCGTGGGGATTTGTTTTGGGAATATCTTCCGTTTCGAAAGCTAAAGAAGTATACATAAACAATTATTTTAGCGATTTTATTCAGAATCCGATAATAACGGATTCGATCCAAATCTATACTGGGCCATATTCAGATTGCGAAATTCAAATAATGGACGAAGGAAATAATCTTATTATTAAAGATACTGTTACACCCTATAATATTAATGTTGCCGATGCTAATTTTACGGTTTCAGGATTAAGTACCCTTGAAAATGGTTTTTACAATTGCAGGCTTTACTTCGCAGAAGATTCGATTGAGGAGTTTTTTTATAAAGGGAACTATATAGATTTAATAGAGAAAATAGATACTGATATAAGGGATCTAGAAATAAGCGAGAAAGAGAAAAATGATCTTCAGGCAGGTTTACAGAGAGTCTCTTTTTTATCCAACGAGGAAGTCAGTGATTTTTCATCGAGTGAGATACGAATTTTGAACAAAAACCGTGTTTATTGGGCCAAGGCCATAAAAGAATCAGTTTCCTATGCCGAGACGACTAAAAGCTTAAGAGGAATTGCCGGAACCTCCTTGAGAACCTATACTTCAAACAAAAGTGACCGAATTTATCACTTTGTTTTTCACGTGGGTAATAATGTATTATTAAAACCAAAGATTCCTTTGATTATAGCTGTTCCTTATGCATTAGAGGGAGAGTCTATGACAGAAGACTGGTATTTAAGCAATCTTGACCAGATTGAAATAGATAATAAAATGGCGGATGATCACGGATTCGCCATCGTCTGGGTTTATATGGGAGGGAAAAGTTACACTCCTCAGATCGGAAGAGAAGATGTTATAAGTGTTATCGAAAGGATTCGAGAAAGTTATGATATAGATACCACTCAAATATATGTACTGGGAGATTGTGAGGGAGGAAGAAGGGCATTGTTATTGGTTGAGAGGAATCCTGATCTTTTTAGTGGCATTGCTGTAACCTCACCAATAACTTCTTTTGATTACTGGAATGAGGCTCCAATCAACTATGTTGAAAATTTATATAATGTGCCCATAGTTATTGAACATGGGGAAAACGATGAGGTATCGACGGTCGAAAATTCAAGACAATTTGTGGCCGATGCGTTAAATTCGGGCTATTCCCCGAAATATATAGAGACTAAAAATAGTCATTTAACTTTTTCTAAGGATTATAGAAGATACGCTTTCATTTTTTTCGATAGTATTAATAATGTCAAAAAAAATGATCCCCCAGAAATAATTAAATACAGCACTTTGGAAGCTGGTTCCCTTTCTGTCTATTGGATTGAAATAAACAAAATAGATTCTTTTTCTAGAGCCACAATAATTGCCAAATATAATTCAAATAGTAATGTTTTTAATATTGATTACCAGAACTTAGACTCTTACAAAATTTTGTCGGACAAGCTCAAACTAACCAAAGATACATATGTAACAGTATGTACAAACGATACGCTTATATTCAAAGGAAATCTTGAAGAAACGAAAGTATTCTCACATATCCGGAACAATTGATGAAACAAATTTATCTGATTTTTCTTATTTTATTTTTATCCGTTAAAGGTACTCTTTTTTCTCAACCAGTAACAGAGCATGGACAATTATGGGTTGACGGATCTAAATTAAAAGACGCAAAAGGCAAAGTTGTGGTGCTTAGGGGGATGAGTTTTGGGTGGCATAACTGGTATTACAGATTTTATAATCCTAATGCGGTGAAGTGGTTGTATCAAGATTGGGGATGCTCAGTCTTAAGATTGGCAATAGGGGCAGAGCCTGAAGACGGGTATATTGATAATCCTGAATGGACAAAAGAGACTCTGGCATCTGTTGTTGAAGCCGCAATTAAAGAGGGAATATATGTGATAATAGACTGGCATTGTCATAATATTGAATTGGACGGAGCAAAAGGTTTTTTTACTGAAATGGCGGAACTTTATGGAGAGTATCCAAATGTCATTTATGAAATTATTAATGAACCAGATAACGAACAATGGAGCGATATTAAAGCTTATGCCGTTGAAATAATATCAGAAATAAGGAAAATCGATCCTGACAACATTATATTAGTAGGTACACCTACGTGGTCACAAGATGTTGACGTTGTAGCGGATGATCCTATATTGGGATTTAACAACATAATGTATTCCTTGCATTTCTATGCCGCCTCACATACCCAGAAAATCAGGGACAAGGCCGTTTATGCTATAGATAAAAGACTTCCTGTTTTTGTTTCAGAATGCTCGTTGTCAAGAGCCGATGGGGATGGGATCTTGGACATAGCTCAATTTAAGAGATGGATAAAACTGTTGGGAAAAAATCAAATTAGTTGGGTTTTATGGTCAGTTTCAGATAAAGATGAAGCTTCCGCCGTCTTAAAACCGAGTGCGAATTCAAATGGAACATGGGTAAAAGAAGATTTGAGCGATTCGGGGTTATTGGCCAGAACATTACTTAGAAAACACAGCTTACATAGGCATAAAGTTGATATACTCGTTAGCTGCGCTCTAATTCTTTTACTTTTGACTATATATGTTATGTGTTGTATTATTATTCATAGGAAAAGATTGTAAAATGATCAAGGGGCAATGAAGAAAATTTTTGATTCTATTTAAAAGAGAATTTATTATTGAACACTTACCACCTTGGCAAGGTGATGGAGACAAATTAAAACGGTTTTTGCACCAAAATTTTCACAAACAACTATTCCTTAATAAAAAAAAGAAATGAGCAAGATGATTTTTTTGGATACTTCGGGGAAAATGCTTCATTATAATTCTAACAAAGCACCCGTTTCAATACGAATAGAAGACGTTCTTTTCATTAAAGGGGACGGAAGTTATGTTGAGATTTATGTCGAGGAGAAAACAAAAACCATCTTGGTTCCCTGCCTTTTGCGTTACATGGAGGAATTATTGAAAGATAATGATTTTATAAGGTGCCACAACTCATGGTTAGTTAACCTAAATAAAATTGATGCATTTTGTAAAAATGAAATGATGTTGATAGTGTCACAATACGTAATTCCTATTTCAAGAAGGGGATGGAAAAACACGAAATGGATATTAGCCGACAGTGGTATTGAGTTTGTTAAAGAAATAAAATCCGGTTTAACCAATCTTTGATAAGTCTAAATCTAAAAATGTCGATCACAAAATAAAACGACAGGGCACAAAATAAAACGACAGGATACAAAACAAAAAGACCAACTACAAAAAAGATTCAAGAATAGCTTCTTGGCAAGGAGCAAAATATTTCTGAAATTTGTCTTGAAGATAAACATGGAGGGTGCCCCTAATGACCTTTAAAAGTTCTGTTTTAGATCGGTTTGTTGTCGAGAAACCCCGAGGGTAAAAAATCGAACAATATATTCTTGCTTCGTTGGCCAATACTTTTAAAAAAGATGAAAAAAACGATCTAAGTTTTAGAAATTGTTCTTTGCGCCGTTGAGTTGTTTTTAATCTATCGATAAACGGTAAAAGTAGTGCGGGCGACATGAGTTTATCTACATTGCCGAACAAGGTTGACACTGAATGTGAAGAAGATGACCTGACGATAATGAACGATAGGGAATGCTATGAATTATCAGGTAAATTATTTTTGGAATCCTAATCATTCATAATGTAACCTGACCTTATTTTAATGATTGAAAATTTAGTCGGAGGTGTGAAATATTTCCATTCCTAATTTTTTATTTTATCAGATTTCTATGTTTTTAAAACTATCCAATATATTTTTAGTGATACTATTGTTCACAGCATGTACGAGCATTGTCAAGGTAGAAAACGAAATGTCAGGCAATTTGGAAGCTTCTATGGGATTAGTTGAGATAGGAGAAAGAGCCTTTTTATTAGATGACAGTACAGCCCCAAAACCGATATACACACAAATGTTTAAAAACTATAACGGGGCTAAATATCTTACGTTTCTGAATAAATTTAACAACTCGATCTATTTTTATGATTATGACTCTCTCCAATTTGTAAAAAAGATCGTTTGGCCCAAGAACGGTCCCAAAGGGATCGGCGCCGCTACGGGCTATCATGTCAAATCTTTGGATTCTATCTATATTTACAATAAAAGCAACATTGAAATTGTCCTTTCAAATGAAAAAAGCATGGTTCTGGACAGAATTACTCTTTGTGGCAACAGAAAAGATATTAACTGGTTATTTAGATACCCACAATATGATCCCCGAACTGTCAAACCTTTTATAGAGACCGCTCACGAGCTTTTGCTGACTGGTTTTTATTTTGGATCAATACCTGAATCTATCGTTTCGGATTTCAAATTTACCGCCCGTCTTGATTTTAAAACGAACGGTGTAGCTTTTAGTCATACATATCCACTCTCGTTGTACGGTTTTGGTTATAACTGGGAAGGGGATCTGTTTACTGAAGTTTATAGCGATCTTCATCCAGATGGCGACAAGTTGATACTAAGTTTTCCCGTTTCTCATGATTTGTACATAGCAGACTTGAAAACTGGGGAATACCAAAAGACTTATGCAGGAAGTAATTTTGCCAGCACAATCTCATCAATCAATAAAAAGCTAAAGCGCAGTTCAAAAAATGATTTGTTATTGAATATCGTTGTTCAAGATGAATATACGGCCATCAAGTACGATAAATACCGAAATGTTTATTACAGGTTTTTATTGAAGTCAATTCCAGTAAACATAAAAAGTGTAGATTGGAAAGAAAAGCCAATAGCAGTTATTATTTTTGATGAAAATTTCAACTATTTAGGTGAAACCGTCATCGGTACTGGAGAAAACTGGTATTGGCAAAATTCTTTCGTTACCGAAGAAGGGCTGAACATTGAATATATCGACAATGATCTTGAGGAAAAATACCTCAGATTCAGAATATTTGTGGTTCAAAATCTATAAAATCAACTTCATGAAATATTTTAATATATTTTTTATTATTGTAATACTGTTAATTACAGGATCATGTCAAAAAAAAGCGCATAAAATTGAGAAGAACAACATAATCAAGGCGATGGAACAAATGGATGTGGGAGACAACGTGAGTTGGATCGTTATATTGCCTGGTTTAGGCTGCACTGGCTGTATCCAGGAAGCCGAGGTCTTCATGAAAGATCATATTAACAACGAGGAGATACTGTTCGTTTTAACAAAAATTTCTTCCCTGAAAATTTTGCAACAAAAAATGGGGATTCAGATAAAAGATTATCAAAATGTAATTATAGATGCGGGAAATGAATTCGACGTTCGGACCGAAAACAACATATACCCCTGCATTGTCCAATTAAAAACCGGCAAAATTGTGAGACATGAATTTCAATCTCCACAAAACTCAAATGCTTTTGGAAGACTTAAAGGTATGACATCAGGACAATAGTGTAGGATGTTCAAAAGAAGAACAGAATACCATGAAAAATTCAATTTACAATCATGAATCGGTGAAGATACCATTTTTGGCGTTGTTGCTGTTCCTGTTTTTTATGCGTAGTATTCCCTGTTTTTCCCAGGCCGATGCCCTGACTATGGCCAGGCTGGTAGAGCGGATGGACTCGGTTGCCGGGGGCGAGCCTCCCCAGATTGTGTACCTTCAAACGAGCAAGGGGGTTTACGAGCCCATGGAGGACCTGTGGTTCAAGGCCTACATCATGGACTCCCGGGCTCACTCTCCATCCAAGTTATGCCAGACCCTTTACCTCGAGATGATAAACGAGAGCTCCGGACAGGTGGTTTGGCGGGAGAAGTACCTGGCGACGGACGGCTTCGTCGACGGACATGTTTACGTCCACGACACGCTATCGGTCGGGGACTACCTCCTGGCGGCATACACGAGCCTATCCTATTACGGCGACGACCCGGAGATGAAGGCCGTGAGAAGGGTACAGGTAAGGAGCGAACTTTTGCCCAACTACGACGGATGGGTCGGGCCGACAAAAAAAACAATTGTGTCCGAAGAAAAAGAAACCCCTGTCCAGTTCAACACCTTTCCCGAGGGGGGCAACCTTGTAGCGGGCGTTGAGGGCAGGATAGCGTTCAAGGCGGTGAACCCCGACGGGACTCCCGTCAACGCGAGGGGAACCCTTTTCGAGGGATCGGACGCCCTGTTGGCTTTCGAGAGCGAACACGACGGCATGGGCAGTTTCATGTTCACGCCGGAGATCGGCAAGGAGTACAGGATACGCCTTTCGGAACCCTATACGGACAGCGTTTACATGTTGCCGGAAATTTACGGCGAAGGCGTAAGCCTACGGCTGGCTTCCAGGAACGATGATTTCCTGGAGTTCAGGGTATCCCGGGGCCCGTTCGCGAGAGGGGGAACCGTCTATCTCATGGGCCAGATACGGGGGATACTGTGCTGCATAGCCAGCGGGGAACTTACGGACGAGCTGACGGTGAGGATACCGCTCGAAGAGTTCCCTTTCCAGGGGATAGCCGAGTTCACCCTGTTCGACGGCGACCTGGTCCCGATAGCGGAACGACTCGTTTACATTCACCCCGAAAAAAAACTGTACGTCACCACCGAACTGGACAAAAACAGATATGATACCAGGGAAAAGGTGACCGTCAAGATAACGGTCAAGGACGAGAACGGGGAGCCGGCGAAGGCCAACCTCGGGGTGACCGTGCACGACAGACTGCACCAAAACCTGTCGGACCCCCTGAACATGTTCACTTACTGTTACCTGACATCACAACTGAGGGGGAAAATCCACGGTCCTGGGTACTACTTCGACGAACGAAACAAAGACAGGGAGGAGGCCATGGACCTTCTGATGCTGACACAAGGTTGGAGAAGGTACGTATGGAGCGCCGCTGACCCCGCGCCGAACGATACAGAGGAGCGACGTGTAGTCTATGACTGGGTGGAAGGAGAACTGGGCGCTAAAGCGATGATGAGAAACAGGGTCTCGTTGGAAGAGCAGTACGTGAAGGTGTATTTCCCGAACTCGAGCGACGAGGCGTATTTCGTTTCGGCCGACAGCGCAGGGAAATTCGCGATTACGCCGGAACACCTTGAAGCGGGACGTGGAAGCTACGTCTATATGTCGCCAATGGGGGAGAAAAATCTCGGACTCACGATAGACCTTAAAGATCCGTTCGAGGCTATCGACTTGGCCATGAGGGGAAAGGAGACGAACTACCCCCTCGCGGGTACGGCCCGGTCATCCGAAGAGGATGTCCCTTTGGGCCGGTACGTGGAAGGGATGAGGACACTTGAACTCCCGGAGGTCACGGTCAAGGCCCGGGGCGAGGCGGTTTTTCGCGACAGGTATATCGGACGCCTGGACAGCATAGCGAAATCCGAAACGGGCGTATGGGTATGTATCCATGGGTATCTTGAAAACTATATTGAAGGTTACTCCCATGTTACAGCGTGTACTGATCCCACAATAAAAATTAAGCCTGTTGAAGGAGAAACATATAGAGTTGTTAAATATAGCGAGGTGAAAGAACATGGAAGAAGGATTGTACTTGATGTCTACGATGTCGTGTACCAACACCCCAAGATCAGCGAGGAGGAGCTATTGAAGATGAACAATCTGTCGAGGATCAGGGCCTACTATGTACACAGGGAGTTCTACCGGCCGGTGTACGATGAAACGTCTCCTCCCGACGGATACCCCGATTTCCGAAACACCCTGCTATGGAGCCCGCTGACGGTCACGGACGAAAACGGGGAGGCAACGGTGGAGTTCTACTGTTCGGACCTAAACACCGGATTCGTGGGGACAATCGAAGGGCTGAACGGTGAGGGGCTGCTGTGTAACGAGAACTTCGAGTTTTCGGTGATCAAGGCGAAACCCTCCGATCAGGGGAATTAAAACAGGATAAAAATTGTATCTTTGAATTTATGAAAGATAAAAATGAGATATTAAATAAATTAACCGATTTGAAGCCAATTTTACGCAGGGACTATTCTGTCAAGGAAATTGGATTATTTGGTTCTTTCGTCGATAATTCGTTTACAGATGAAAGCGACATAGATTTACTCGTTGAATTTGAAAGACCCATCGGATGGAAATGCTTTACATTGGAAATTTATCTTGAAAATATTTTTGGGCGTAAAATTGACTTGGTGATCAAAAACGCTTTAAAGGAACAGATTAAAGATAAGATTTTGAAACAGGTAAATTATGCGTAATGTGAAAAAAGTGGATTATGAAATAATTTGGGATATCGCGACAAATTATTTGCCCGAAAATAAAAATCAGATTGATCAGATAATCATAAAAATGAAGTGGTCTAATTGCTTCGGACACTGTTTTTAATTTTCTTAATTTATTTCTTTTATTCGTTCTTTGACAAATATAACCGATTAGTTTCTTTGTTAAGCGGCATTCATGAACTTTACCGCGGGAGAGGCATAATCCAGGATTGTTCCCTTTTATTCTTTCAGCGCCTATATGGCGACCTTGGCCTTGAAGGAGGCGGTAAATTTTCTTCCAGTTGTTTTCATGGTGACAGAAATTATAAAGTTAGTAAATTTCTGTCCAAATTTTTTAGACCATTACAGATTTACCAATTCATTGATAACTTGTAGCGTACAAGATGAAAACAATATTACTATTTCCAATTTAGCCAGCGATAGCGGTTATAGGCAGTGGAGGTTGTCGAGGGTAAAATAAAAAATCCCACACCGGTGAGAGACCTTCGAGGCGTAAGAATCGTCAGGCTCGAAACGGTGTGGGATTTTTATGTAAAAAGCAGTGAAATGTTTCCTAGAGCAGTCCGGCTACGAGATCACCCACTTCAGTGGTGGAATATCCCATCTTACCGGCGCCCATACCTTTCAGCTTCTTGGCCGTAACGTGCATCACAGCCTCTTCAATAGCCTTTGAGGCGGCAGTTTCGCCAAGGGTATCCAGCATCATCGCTCCGCTTGACACGGCGGCCAGAGGGTTGATGACGTTCATTCCGGTATATTTCGGGGCCGATCCGCCGATAGGTTCGAACATGGAGACCCCTTCAGGGTTGATATTGCCGCCGGCGGCTATGCCCATACCACCCTGGGTAATCGCCCCCAGGTCGGTTATAATGTCGCCGAACATGTTGGTGGTGACAATAACGTCGAACCATTCGGGGTTCTTGACCATCCACATACATGTAGCGTCAACATGATAGTACTCCCTCTTGATATCGGGGTACTCGGCATCTCCCATCTCGTGGAAAGCCCTCTCCCAAAGGTCGAACACATAGGTTAAAACATTTGTCTTGCCGCAGAGCGCCAATGTCTTCTTTTTGTTCCTTTTGCGGGCATATTCGAAAGCGTAGCGCAAGCAACGGTCTATCTGGAACCTGGTGTAAATCATGTTCTGGACAGCGACCTCATTGGGGGTACCGATCTGCGTGGCACCGCCAACACCGGTATAAACATCGCCCGAGTTCTCGCGAACAACAACGTAATCGATATGCTCGGGACCTTTATCTTTCAGGGGTGTTTCCACGCCCGGATAGAGTTTAATAGGGCGAAGGTTGATGTATTGGTCTAGGTCGAATCTCAGTTTAAGCAGGATACCTTTCTCCAGGATTCCCGGTTTTACGTCGGGGTGGCCAATAGCGCCAAGCAGTATGGAGTCAAACTTTTTCAGCTCTTCGGTAGCATTCTTGGGCAAAACCTCTCCCGTGCGGAGATATCTCTCGCCGCCGAAGTCAAACTCGTGGAAGTCAAGTTTGAATTTGAACTTTGAAGCCGCGGCGTTGAGCACCTTGATAGCTTCCCTTACCACCTCGGGGCCTGTTCCGTCGCCCGGTATCGACGCGATGTTGTACGTTTTCATATTTTATGGGTTTAATGGTTAATCTTATGATCTATGTTTGCCGTTCATAAACTCCTGGTTTTCGATGATATTGAGCATCCTTTCCGTGGCTTTGATAGCCGACTCGGTCTGGTCGGCGTCCAGTCCCTTGGTCTTGAACTCCTTGCCTTTCAGGTTCCATGAGATCACAGTCTCCACCAAAGCATCGGTCCTTCCTCCCGGAGGTATGGAGACCCTGTAGTCCGTCAACAACGGCAGCTCTTTTCCAAGTTTTTTGTAGATGATCCTGATAGCCCTCACCAGCGCATCATACTGTCCATCGCCCATAGATATCTCCTGGAAAGGGGTTCCATCGATCTCCAGCTCCACGCCCGCGAACGGCTTGAGACCGTAGGAGAGGGAGAGTGAGTAGTTCTTTATTTTTACCTTGCGATCAAGAGTGTCGTTACCAAGCATATCGGCAATTATAAAGGGCAGATCCTCGGCGGTGACATTCTCCTTTTTGTCGCCCAGCTCGATAATCCTCCGGGTCAGCTTGTCAATGTTCTCCTGGCTCAGGTGTGTGCCGAACTCTTCGAGGTTTTTCTTTATGGAGGCTTTCCCGGATTGTTTTCCGAGCGCGTAAGACCTTTTCCTGCCGAACCTTTCCGGCAGCAGGTTGTTGAAGTAGAGGTTATCTTTGTTGTCCCCATCGGCGTGGATACCGGAGGTCTGCGTAAAGACAAAATCGCCCACGATAGGCTTGTTGGCCGGTATCCTGATCCCCGAAAATGTCTCCACCATCTTGCTCACCTTGGTTATCTCGAACTCGTTGATGTTGGTTTCAGCCTTCAGATGGTCGTGCAGCACACCGATAACACTCGCCAGAGGAGCGTTTCCGGCTCTCTCGCCCAATCCGTTGATAGTGGTATGTACCCCTGTTACCCCCGCCTTGACCGCCGCCAGGACATTGGCGACCGACAGGTCGTAGTCGTTGTGGGGGTGGAAGTCGAACATCATATCCGGAAAGGAGTCGACCACCTTTTTACAAAAATCGTAAGTCTGGTCGGGGGTCAAAATTCCCAACGTGTCGGGGAGCATGATCCTGCCTATACCGCTTTTCCTCATTGAATCGATCATGAACATCACATAATCCTGTGAGTTGATCATGCCATTGGACCAATCTTCAAGGTAGATGTTGACGTCTATCTCCATCTCCCTGGCCCTGTCGATGATTTCCCGGATGTCGGCAATATGTTGCTCAGGTGTCTTGCGCAACTGTTTTTCCAGGTGACGCAGCGATCCCTTGCAGAGGAGGTTGTTGACCTTTCCGCCGGCATCGTTGATCCAGTTGAGCGAAGTCTCTCCGTCAACGAATCCCAGCACCTCCACCTTCCGGTGCAGGTTGTTGTGCCTCGCCCAGTTGGTTATCTGTTTTATAGCCTCAAATTCGCCTTTGGAGATGCGGGCCGATGAAACTTCAATACGATCGACCTTGAGCTCTTTGAGCAGCATCTTGGCGATGTGGAGCTTCTCCTGGGGAGTGTATGAAACCCCCTGGGTCTGTTCCCCGTCGCGCAATGTGGTATCAAGTATCTCTATCCTCATGGTCCATTCTTTTTTGTTTTTGTGATAAGGCCCCTACTAATTTCTACTGTTTTCGTAATCGATAATTACATCTTTGATGCTTAACAGATAATCGATATCGTCAAGCCCCTTCATCAGACACTCCTTCTTATACGCGTTTATCTCGAATTTTATCGGTTCACCGTCGGGCATCACGGAAAACTCCTGTTTGCCGAGATCTATCTTCACCATTGTCGATGGATCTTTTTTTATCAACGCCAGCAGGTTTTTAAGGTATTTTTCGGGCACTATCACCGGCAAGAGACCGTTGTTAAGCGAGTTGTTCCTGAAAATATCGGCGAAGAAGCTGGAAACAACCACCCTGAAACCGTAATCGGTTATGGCCCATACCGCGTGTTCCCTGCTGGACCCGGAACCGAAGTTTTTACCGGCAACCAACACTTCACCGCTGTAAGTTGGGTTGTTCAATACGAAGTCGGTGTTCTTGTTTCCCGTTTTGTCATACCTCCAGTCGCGGAAAAGGTTTTCTCCGAACCCCTCCCGGGTGGTGGCGCTCAGGAACCTTGCGGGTATAATCTGGTCGGTATCCACATTTTCCAGTGGCAGTGGAACACATCTGCTCTCCAATATCTCGAATTTCTTTTTGCTCATATTTTTTAATCTATCGGCTTTTAAGGAAGCCCGTTGTTTATTGTTATAAAAATTTCCTGGGGTCGGTTATTTTTCCGGTTATGGCCGCCGCCGCCGCTGTCAACGGACTGGCAAGCAATGTTCTGGCACCCGGACCTTGCCGACCCTCAAAGTTTCTGTTGGAGGTGGCAACGGCATATTTTCCGGCTGGTATCTTGTCCTCGTTCATGGCGAGGCATGAGGAGCAGCCGGGTTGACGAAGCTCGAAGCCGGCGGCTTCCAGTATCTTGTCGAGTCCCTCTTCCCTGGCCTGTTTTTCCACCAGTTTCGATCCCGGTACCAGGAGCGCGGTTATGTTGGAAGCCTTTTTCCTGCCTTTTACAAGTTTCGCGAAAGCCCTGAAATCCTCGATCCTGCCGTTGGTGCAACTTCCCAGAAAAACATAATCCACTGTGTGTCCTTCCAACTTCTCGCCGGGCGTGAAACCCATATAGTCGAGTGATTTAAGGAACGATGCCGATGTGTCGGGGTTTATGTCGTCAACTTCCGGTATGGTATCGTTAATAGCCATTCCCATTCCGGGATTGGTGCCGTAAGTTATCATCGGCTTGATCTTGGAGGCGTCGAATGATATCTCCCTGTCGAATTCGGCACCGTCGTCGGTTTTCAGCTTTTCCCATTTTCCGATAAGTTGCGGGAGATCTGCCCGTCCGCTGATCGCGGGAATGGTTTTAAGGTATTCAAAGGTGGTTTCATCGGGAGCTATAAGACCGCCCCTGGCGCCCATTTCGATGCTCATATTGCAGACAGTCATCCTCTCCTCCATGCTCATCGCTTTGAAAGTGGTTCCCGCGTATTCAACAAAATAACCTGTCGCTCCACCGGTGGAGAGTTGCGAGATTATATAAAGAATGACATCCTTGGCGGTCACCCCTTTACCAAGGGCGCCATTGACGTTTATCCTCATCTTTTTCGGCTTTGGCTGGAGGATGCACTGTGTTGAGAGAACCATCTCCACCTCGCTGGTGCCTATACCGAAAGCAACGGCTCCAAATGCTCCGTGGGTGGAGGTGTGGCTATCGCCGCACACAATCGTGCTTCCCGGCAGGGTATAACCAAGTTCGGGGCCCACAACGTGCACTATGCCGTTGTTTGGGTGGTTCAGGCCGAAGTAGTTGATACCGAACTCAGCCGTGTTTTTGGCCAGTTGTTCAACCTGTATCCTCGACTTTTCGTCCTTTATGGGTTTATCCTGATCCTTGGTGGGGATGTTATGGTCGGCCGTGGCCAGTGTCTGTTCGGGCCTGAAAACCTTTATGCCCCTCTTTCTGAGACCGGCGAATGCCTGCGGGCTGGTTACCTCATGTATGAAATGACGGTCGATATAGAGCACGTCGGGTCCCTCCTCTATGGAGCGGACTACATGGGAATCCCATATTTTGTCGAATAATGTCTGTTTGCTCATTTTTTGTTTTATCGTGCGGCTCCTCCGGGTTGGGACTCGCCACTGGCGTTAAATTATTTTATTTTTGAGATAGCGTCAAGAAAAGCTTCCACGGCGGCCGTAACTATATCGGTGTTGGTGCCGAAACCATAGTAAGTCCTTTCATTGTGTCTTATCTGTATATGCACCTTGCCAAAGTCGTTGCTTCCCCTGGTAATAGCCTGAACCAGGAACTCCTCAAGATGAACGGTCTTGCTGATAAGGTGTTTTACCGCGCTGAAGGCCGCGTCCACGGGACCGTTGCCGGCAGCGGTAGAGGTGTGGACCTCGCCATTGATACGGATTCCCACAGTAGCCACCGGTATAGCCGATTTTCCGCAGATAACCTGCAGGTGTTCCAGCGCTAGGCCATTTCCGCCCTGTCTCTTCTCTCCCGTGAGGATGCGGATATCCTCATCTTTTATCTCTTTTTTCTTGTCGGCCAGGATCAGGAAGCGGTGGTAAATATCGTCAAGTTCCTCCTTGCTGTAATGGTATCCCATCTGTTCAAGGTGGTGGTTAAGCGCCGCCCTTCCGCTGCGGGCGGTAAGGATTATAGATGACTCGCGTACCCCGACATCCACGGGATCTATGATCTCGTAGTTTTCCCTGTTTTTAAGTACCCCGTCCTGGTGGATTCCCGAGGAGTGAGCGAAAGCGTTACGGCCCACGATGGCTTTGTTGGGCTGTACAGGCATGCTCATCAGTCCTGAGACCATCTGGCTTGTACTGAAAATCTTTTTGGTGTCTATGTTTGTCTCCAGACCCAGGCTTTTATGGCTCTTCAAGATCATGACTATCTCCTCAAGAGCGGTATTTCCGGCTCTTTCTCCCACACCGTTCATGGTAACCTCAACCTGGCGGGCGCCGTTGATGATACCACTGATAGTGTTGGCCGTTGCCATGCCAAGATCGTTGTGGCAATGGGTTGAAATAGTCGCTTTGTGGATATTGGGAACATTGTCAACCAAGTATTTGATCTTGGCTCCGTATTCGGCGGGGAGACAGTAACCTGTGGTATCCGGTATGTTTACCACGGTGGCTCCGGCCTCTATGACGGCTTCAATGACACGGGCCAGGTATTCGTTGTCCGTTCTTCCGGCATCCTCGGCGTAGAACTCTACATCATCAACAAACTTGCGGGCATATTTCACGGCGTCACAAGCCCTGCGAATGATCTCTTCCGGTGTTGTTTTGATCTTGTACTGGATATGGAAAGGTGACGTGCCTATACCGGTGTGAATCCTTTTCCTTGTGGCATGCTGAAGCGCTTCGGCGGCCACTTCGATATCTTTTTTAATGGCGCGCGTAAGCGCGCATATTGTGGGGTTTTTGATAGCTTTCGATATCTCTACCACCGAGTTGAAGTCGCCCGGACTGGAGATTGGAAAGCCGGCTTCGACAACATCTACTCCCAGCGCTTCGAGCGCTTTGGCTATCTCTATTTTTTCAATAGTGTTCAATTGGCACCCTGGTACCTGTTCCCCATCCCTTAAGGTGGTGTCGAAGATTTTTACTTTTTCGCTCATTATCGTTTTAATAAAATTTTAATAAAAACCGCCATTGATTCAGGGAAGTCGCGGAAGGGCAGTCCGAAAAAACGCCCTTCCGGCTTCCGGTGATACAACTATTCACGGGACAATCCCGTATTAAAACCTACAGTTTATTTGTTTGGACGCAGTTTTCTTACAGCTGCTCCTGTTTTCCAGAGTTCTGATTCGCGCATCTCCTTGAGTTCGGTCTCGAGAACCTCTCTATAGTTGGTCGCGCTGGTAGATTCGAGAACCCTTACGCACTCCTCGCCCGAGGATACTTTTCTGTAGAGTTCCTTGAATACGGGCAGGGTGGCTTCGCGGAACGGTCCCTTCCAGTCGAGGGCTCCTCTCTGAGCGGTAGCCGAGCAGTTGACGTACATGAAATCCATGCCTTTTTCATCGACCAGCCTGATGAGACTCTGTGTCAGTTCCTCAACAGTTTCGTTGAAAGCTTCGGAAGGGCTATGACCATTTTCGCGAAGTACCTGGTACTGTGCCTCTATGATACCTTCAAGAGCACCCATAAGAACGCCGCGTTCACCGGTAAGATCACTGTAAACCTCTTTCTCGAAGGTTGTTGGGAAGAGATATCCGGAGCCTACCGCTATACCGATAGCCAGTGTGCGCTCTTCAGCTCTTCCGGTAGCATCCTGGAAAACAGCGTAGCTTGAATTGATGCCGGCACCCGCCAGAAAGTTCCTGCGAACGCTGGTACCCGAACCTTTCGGGGCTACGAGAATAACGTCAACATCGGCCGGTGGGACAACGTTGGTATGCTCTTTATATGTGATCGAAAAACCATGCGAGAAGTAGAGGGCGTCGCCCTTCTTGAGATGTGGTTTTATTTTTGGCCACAGGATACGCTGCGCGGCATCGCTGACAAGATACATGATGATGGTGCCTTTAGCGGCCGCCTCTTCAACGGGGAAGAGAGTTTTGCCGGGAACGAATCCGTCCTTTGCCGCCCTGTCCCAGTCAGCCTTAAATTCGGGAGCCTGACCAATGATAACATTTTTGATTCCGTTGTCTTTCATGTTCAAGGCCTGGGCAGGTCCCTGAACACCGTAGCCAATAACAGCTATTGTTTCGTTTTTAAGTACTTCGCGGGCTTTCTCGAGTGTAAACTCTTCTCTTGTTACAACATCTTCGAGAACTCCGCCAAAATCAATCTTTGCCATATTAAAAATTTTTAAGTGTATATTATTATGTTAATAGTTTAATCTCTTTTTAATCGCTTTTTGGATATCGCTTTTACCGACCCCGCGAATATATTATTATTCCGTTATGTATGTAAGATCACGGGAATTTACGCTATTGGCTTCGTCCATCTCCATAAGGTAAGTGTTGAGTTCTTTGACCTGCTTGGTGATGGCCACCCTTCCGGAACGGGATACCTGGAGAAGACCGTACGTTGTAAGGTGATCCTGCAACTCTTTGAGATCATCTTCGTGGCCAGTTTTTTCCAGGACTATATATTCAGGAGTGATCTCAATGATACGGGCGTTATAGGTACGAACCACGTGATCTACGTTGTTTCCCTCAAGAAAACTGCTTGCCGGCACTTTATAGAGCGCTATCTCCTGGTAAATAAGCTGGTCGGAAGTGTGGACAAAAACCTTGAGAACGTCAATGATCTTCTCCATCTGTTTGGCCACCTTGCTTATCATCTCATAAGTTGTCTTGACCACCAGGGTTATAAGGGAGACCCCCGCTACCGCCGTGGCGGAACATGTTATTGAGTCGATATTGATCTGTCGGCGCGTCAGGATATTGGTTATCTGGTTAAAAATACCGATATGATCTTCCGTAAATATTGATATGGTAAATTCTTCTTTCATCATAATATAATTTTGGTTTTAATGGTATGATGGAACCGCGCATGATTGAAAATTATATTCATTACCTGTTTGTGATTCGCGAAATCATGAGGGTTTTCATCTTCTTAAATTTTTATTCATGAGTTAATGTTACCTCTGATACTGAAGCTCCGGTGACTACCATGGGCAGCACCTTGCTTTCCGGTTCAACCATAACTTCAAGCAGGAACGGACCTTCGCTTTTTATCATTTTAGCCACGGCTTCGGAAAGATCTTCTCTCTTGTCGACCCTTGCGGAGGGAACAGAGTATGCCTCCGCGATTTTCATGAAATCGGGGTTTACCATTTCGGTAGCCGAATATCTTTTGTCGAAGAACATCTCCTGCCATTGGCGCACCATGCCCAGCCATCCGTTGTTGAGGAGGACTATCTTGACCGGTACGCAGAAATGCAGTATCGTTCCCAGCTCCTGGATGGTCATTTGGAACCCTCCATCGCCCGTAAAAAGGACGACCTCTTTGTCGGGCCGGCCAATTTTTGCCCCAATGGCCGCGGGCAGTCCGAATCCCATCGTGCCCATACCACCCGAGGTTACCAGTGAATTGGGCTCACTGAACCTGTAATATCTGGCGGCCACCATCTGGTTCTGTCCCACATCGGTCACAACTATGGCGTTTCCATCGGTAAGTTCCGAAACACTCCTTACAACCTCACCCATGGTAATATTGCCCGATTCGGGATACAGTTCTCCTTTTATGACCAGATCGTTCTCCTTTTTGTCGCATATCTTGAACTCCCTGATCCATGAGTCGTAGCTCTTCTCCTCTATGGCTTCCGTCAGTTTTTTTAACGCCTCTTTGGCATCGGCATGGATCTCCACATCGGCTACAACATTTTTGTTGATCTCCGCCTGGTCTATCTCCACATGTATTATTCTTGCCTGTTTGGCATATTTTTTCAGATTCCCTGTTACCCTGTCGTCGAACCTCATGCCCACGGCGATAATAAGGTCGGCTTGATTTGTCAGCAGGTTGGGGCCATAATTGCCGTGCATCCCCAGAAGACCGGCATAAAGACGGTGGTTGGTAGGGAAGCAAGATAGACCCAGAAGGGTGACGGCAACGGGGATACCCGACTTCTCCGCGAAAGCCTCCAACTCTTTTTCGGCGCCGGAGAGCAACACTCCGTGACCGGCAAGTATCAGAGGTTTTTCAGAGTGGTTTATCAATACCGAAGCCGATTCAATAGCTCTCTGTTTAATAGGTATGTTGGGGTTATAACTCCTTATAAGGGTACATTTCTTATAAGAGTATTCCGTCATATTTGTCTGGGCGTCTTTGGCGATATCTATCAGAACGGGTCCTTTTCTGCCCGTGTTGGCTATATAGAAAGCCTTCGCTACCGCCTCGGATATCTTGTCGGCCGAGTTTACCTGGCAATTCCATTTGGTAACAGGCATGGAGGCACCCAGAATATCTGTCTCCTGGAAAGCATCGGTGCCGATCAGGCCGGAAGCTACCTGGGCCGAAATAAACACCATAGGCACGGAGTCGAGATATGCGTTGGCTATTCCCGTGATAAGATTTGTGGCTCCGGGTCCTGATGTCGCGAAGCATACTCCCGGCTTTTTCGTGACCATGGCGTAAGCCTGGGCGGCGTGCGCGGCACCCTGTTCGTGACGTGTCAGTATGTGACGGATCTTATCGGAATAATCCAAAAGCTTGTCGTATACGGGCATGATAGCCCCCCCGGGGTAGCCGAATATCGTGTCAACACCCTCCTCTATAAGACTTCTCAACAGCGCGTCGGCTCCTGTTATCTTTTCCACTTCTTTCATGTTGTTCATGCTATATCTTTATCTGGTTGTTTCTATTTTTATTCAATAATTCTTACCGCTCCGGAGTCGGCCGAACTGACATTGGCGGCGTATGCCCTCAATGAGGCGGGGACTATCCTGTTCCTCTTCTTCGGCTTATATGGAAGCGGAGATGATTTTTCAGCCTTCTCCCTGTCTTTTAACTCCTGGTCACTGACTCTCACGTTAATCGCTCTTTTGGGTATGTCGATGTCAATTATGTCGCCATCCTTCACCAGCGCTATAGGCCCTTTGTTGGCCGCTTCGGGTGAAACGTGTCCTATTGATAGTCCGGAGGTGCCACCCGAGAATCTGCCATCGGTTATCAAGGCACATTTTTTACCAAGACCTTTGGATTTCAGGAACGAGGTAGGGTAGAGCATCTCCTGCATACCGGGACCTCCTTTTGGCCCTTCATAGCGGATAACCACAACTTGTCCGGCCTGAACTTTACCGCCCAGTATACCCTCAACGGCATCTTCCTGCGATTCAAAGACAATAGCGGGGCCACTGAAGGTAAACAACGTTTCATCAACCCCGGCGGTTTTCACTATACACCCCTTTTCGGCGATATTGCCGTAGAGTACCGCCAATCCCCCGTCCTTGTTGTAGGCGTGTTCATAATCCCTTATGCAGCCATTGGCGGCGTCCCTGTCCAGTTCGGTATACATCGTATCGTGGAATCCCATCGTGTTGTTCCTTACCGTTGAAGGGGCGGAATAATAGATATTGTTGGCCTCATCAGTGGCTTTACCACCTCTTATGTCGTAGTCAGCTATCGCTTCGGCCAGTGAAGGGTAGTCCACTCTCTTTACCGAGGTGTCCAGCAGGTTTTGGCGATCAAGTTCGCCCATGATGGTCATGATGCCACCGGCACGGTTCACATCCTGTATATGATAATGGCTGCTGGGAGATACCTTGCATATGTGCGGCACTTTTCTGGACAAAGCGTCAATATCTTTCATAGTAAAGTCGACGCCGGCTTCACGCGCTATCGCCAACAGGTGGAGAACAGTGTTTGTCGAGCCGCCCATGGCTATGTCAAGCGACATGGAATTCATGAACGCGGCTTTTGTGGCTATAGAGAGTGGCAGCACCGAGTGGTCACCCTCATTGTAATAACGGTAAGCGTTTTCAACTATAAGCTTCGCCGCTTTTATGAATAGTTTATAACGGTTCTCATGGGTGGCCAGGAGTGTTCCGTTGCCCGGCAAAGCCAATCCCAGCGCCTCGTTCAGACAGTTCATGGAGTTGGCTGTGAACATACCGGAACAAGACCCGCAAGTGGGACAAGCGGCTTTCTCTATTTTATCAAGTTCCTCGTCCGTTACCTTTGGGTCGGCTCCATCAACCATAATATCAATAAGATCCAGTTGTCTGTTTCCGAGCACTCCCGCCTCCATGGGGCCTCCGGAGACAAAAACGGCAGGTATGTTCAACCTCATTGCCGCCATTAGCATCCCGGGGGTAATCTTGTCGCAGTTGCTTATACAGATCATGGCGTCGGCCCTGTGGGCGTTTACCATATACTCAACACTGTCGGCTATCAGTTCGCGCGACGGCAATGAATACAACATTCCGTCGTGGCCCATGGCTATGCCATCATCTATCGCTATGGTGTTGAATTCCGCCGCGAAACATCCCAGTTTTTCGATCTCAGCCTTCACTATCTGGCCAATTTCGTGCAGATGTACATGTCCCGGTACAAATTGGGTAAATGAATTTGCTATGGCAATGATCGGTTTTCCAAAATGTTCGTCTCTCATGCCGTTGGCGCGCCACAGTCCCCTCGCTCCGGCCATGGTCCTCCCTTTTGTGTTGGTTTCGCTTCTTAATGGTATCATTTGTAAAAACTTTCTTTTTTGGTCCGCAATGTTAATCTAAAAATCTGTTTATATCTCCATTTAATTAAAAAAGGCCTGCCAGTTATCCGGCAAGCCCTTGTATATTAACATAATACATATCACTCCCGGATCAGGCGCAGGGCACCACGATTAGTACGAGAACCAGAATATGTATCAAAACAATTCCCATAGGTCATTAAAATTCGACGCACAAAATTACTCCTTTTTTTTCAATCTCAAACAAAAAGCAGGTTTTTTTGAAAAAAATCGTATTTACGGGGCGATAACCATTTTTTGTATTGCATATATTCGCGGGAAACAATGGCATTGCTATGATCACATTTTTCGCGGGTATTTCTATTCTTATCCTTGGGGGAATCTACTATTCCAAGATTATTGAAAAGATAGAGGGGGTAAAGGCCGAAAGGCGAACACCTGCCTACAGGATGGAGGATGGGGTAGATTACATTCCGCTTCCCTGGTGGAAAGTCTTTTTGATACAATTTCTGAATATAGCCGGATTGGGTCCGATTTTCGGGGCGATTGCCGGGGCAATGTGGGGCCCGGTCGCTTTTATCTGGATAATTTTTGGATCTATTTTTGGCGGGGCGGTACACGACTATTTTTCCGGGATGATATCGTTGAGGCACAATGGGATGTCGATTACCGAGATTATAGGGGCATATCTCGGGACCCCTACCAAAATATTTATGAGGTTTTTCACCATATTCCTTATGGTGCTGGTGGGGGCGGTATTTGTAACGGGGCCGGCGGGGATTCTGGGAAATATTACCGCGAACAGTATATCTGTAACAACTTGGGTATGGATAATATTTATCTATTATTTCATGGCGACCATGATGCCGATAGACAAGATAATAGGAAGGATTTACCCGATTTTTGGGTTTGTCCTTTTGACAATGGCACTGGCTATTTTGGTCGCCCTGTTCGCCAAAGGTTACAAGATACCGGAGATTACCCTTGCCAACTTGCACTTTAACAGGGAGAGTTATCCGATATTCCCCATGATGTTCGTAACCATAGCCTGTGGAGCCGTTTCAGGTTTTCACTCCACACAGTCGCCCATGATGGCGCGCTGTCTAAAAAATGAAAAAGAGGGGAGGGCCGTTTTTTACGGAGCGATGCTGACAGAAGCGATAGTCGCGATGATTTGGGCCGCTATTGGCATGGCTTTTTATGGAGGGGTAAAGGGGTTGAACGAGGTGATGGTGGCGAATGGGGGACAGGCAGCGATAATTGTCAGTGATATATCTTTATCATTATTGGGTAAAATAGGGGGAGTCCTTGTTATGATAGGCGTGGTAATAGCTCCCATAACCACGGGAGATACCGCTTTCCGCAGTTCAAGGCTCATAGTGGCCGATTTTATGAAATATGATCAGGGGCCGATAAAAAACAGGCTATTGGTGTCCATACCTCTTTTCGCCCTGGGGATTTTCATAACACAGATAGATTTCGATGTTTTGTGGAGGTATATGGCATGGACAAACCAGACACTATCTGTGTTCGTTTTCTGGGCTATTACCGTTTATCTCGTTCAACGGGGCAAATGTTATTGGGTGGCGCTGGTGCCGGCGCTGTTCATGACAGGGGTATGCACAACATATATATTATTCGCGCCGGAGGGCTTTTCCCTTCCCGCGACAATATCATATTCAGTCGCTATGGTTGTCGTTATAGCGGCGATAGCAATTTTCCGGAACTATACGCGAAAGAGGGGAGCATTCAACTCAAAACTCAAATAGACATGAACCAAAAATCCCAAACCACGTCGAATAGGTGGCTTGGGATTAAAACAAAATTCTCTTTTGTTCCGCTCCCCAGGTAAGGCTCGAACTTACGACCTACGGATTAACAGTCCGCCGCTCTGACCAACTGAGCTACTGAGGAATTTATGGTCTATGCCTTTTTGCGTGGCAAAGGTAAGGAGATTTCTTAAATTCGCAATATATTTATCGAAAAATATATTCAAAAAAGCTAAAGGCAAAAAAACAATAAAAGTATATTATGAAAAGAGTTATAGGTATTGGAAATGCGCTTGTGGACGTGATAACAAAAATTGATGATGACAGCTTGTTGTCGGAACTCGGATTGCCCAAAGGGAGCATGCAACTTGTTGACATGGAAAAGTCGGCCGCCATAAAGTCGAGAACGAAATGTTTTGGTCCGGCTTACTCCGCGGGCGGTTCGGCCGCCAATACGGTACACGGGCTTGGAATGTTGGGCCTTAATCCGGGATATATAGGCAAAGTTGGCAAGGATACGGACGGCGACTATTTTGACGGTGACATGCGAAGGGGCGGAGTGGAGAATATTCTGTACCGTTCCGCGACGCCCACGGGAACCTCAACGGTATTGGTGTCGCCCGATTCAGAGCGCACGATGGCCACACATTTGGGCGCGGCCGTGGAGATCAACGCTGATGAGATATATGATGGGATTTTCGATGGGTATGATATTCTCTATCTTGAAGGGTATCTTGTTCCGGATAATGAGCTGATAAAACGGCTCTGCGGTCTGGCAAAAGAGAAAGGGATGGAGATAGCCATAGATATGGCAAGTTACAACATTGTGGAGGAAAACCTCGCGTTCTTCAGGGAGATAGCCGATAAATATGTCGATATCCTTTTCGCTAACGAAGATGAGGCCAGGGCGTTCACCGGAGAGGAGGCCGACAGGGCAGTGGATATGATAGCCGGGGTTTGTTCCATAGCGGTTGTGAAGACCGGCAGCAGGGGATCGTTGATACGTCGCGGCGAAGAGCGTTTAATGATAGGGGCAATGGCAGGAGAGTGCGTTGATACCACGGGGGCAGGCGACCTTTACGCCGCAGGTTTTCTTTACGGTTACGCGAATGGCCTGAACCTTGAGAAATGCGGATTGCTCGGAACCCTTCTGGCCGGTAACGTGATATGCGCTGTTGGCGCCAAAATGGACGAAAACAGATGGGCGACAATCCGTCGCAACGTAGTTGAAATTGAAAAGATGGAATAGATTAAAAGTCGTCCGTAGCGTTTCCCAGGATCTTGAAGTTAAACGTAACCATATATATCTGTCTGGCAAAAATCGACATTTGGTAGCCATTGACCTGTCCGTTCTCGGTCTTGAAGAATATGGAATATGGGTTCTTCCTGCCAAGAACATTGTACACTGTGAAAGTCAGCGATGGGTGCATAAGTTTCCGGGCTTTCAGGTTACCGTGCAGAGTAGTCGCGAGATCAAGCCGTATATAGTCGGGTATCCTGAACTCGTTCCTGTTGGAGTAATAAATATGTGATGCGTTGTTGAAGGTAAAGAAGGCGACGGGATAGGTAATAGGTCGTCCCGTGTTGTAGGTATAATTGGCCGTAACATTGAATCTTCTTGAAAGTCTGGCGTTGGCCACAATCTTCAGGTCGTGCGGTTTATCGTAACTTGCCGGAAAAAACTGGCCATTGTTGATGCGTTCCTCCTCGAATTCACTGTCGGTTTTCAGTAATACCCTGGAGTAGGTATAGCTGATCCATCCGGTTAGGCTGCCCGACTGTTTTTTAACCATGAACTCGGCACCATAAGCTTTTCCCCTGCCCTGTATTATATCTGTTTCCAGATGTTCGTTCATAAGCAGAATAGCGCCGCTCTTATAGTCAAGCAGGTTGTCCAGTCTTTTGTAATATAGCTCTATCGAGCTCTCGATATCCCTTTTAGTGTAAAGGTGGACCAGGCCCAGTGATATCTGGTCACTTTGTTCCGGTTTGATATACTTGTCGCTCAGCTTCCATACATCGGTAGGCGACATTGATGTGTTGTTCGATACCATGTGAACAAACTGGTTGACCCTCTGGTACCCCGCCTTAACGGATAGAGCGGGAGATATCACATAACGCGATGAAACGCGGAAATCGACAGTGGGATACATTTTCACGATGCTTCCGGTTTTGTAATGGGAAGTATCTGTGACATTGGCGGTGGAGCGTGGAAGTCCACTGGCATAATTCAATACCGTATTCGGACCGAAAGAGGTGAACAGCGTTGCCCTCAGACCGCCGGAAACTGTCAGATCGTTTGATATTATGTATTCGTCACTGATATATATCGAAGGTTCAAAAGCCCGCTCATTTTCAATTGTCTTCGTGATTATCTCTGAAAGAGGTCCGTTTGGAACTCTTTTTCCGGGCCATAGATGGTAAAAGGTGCCATCGGCTCCAAATTCAACTCTATGTTCGGGGGAAGGAAAGTAGAGGAAATCTGCCCTGGCAATACTTTGGTTGAAACGGTATGAAATTGTGCTCATACTGACCGAATCCTGGTTTGCCGACAGTTGGTAACCGTAATCGCTGTTAATCGCGTAAAACTGGGCCGACAGTTTTTGGGAAAAGGTATGTTTCCATTTCAGCGTGCCCGCTTTGTTTCCGTAAGCGAAAGAGTCTTCGCGGTAGTAGTCGAACTTGTCGTCGCTGTAATAACCCGAAACGGAGTATGAGTTTTTACTGTCAATATCACCGGAAATCACGGCCTGTATATCGTAGAACGAGGCCGAGGAGTTGCTTAGCTTCTCATCTTCCAACATTCCCAGGAGCCAGTCGGAGTAGGTCGCCCTTCCTCCGATAATGAAAGATGACCGGTTCTTTTGAATGGGACCCTCAACAAGGATACGACCGGTAACGGGACTCACACCACCGCTTACTTTCACTTTTTCCCTGTCCCCCTCAAGAGAGTTGATCTCCATTACCGAGGAAAGCCTTCCTCCATATTTCGCGGGCATACTGCTTTTGTACAGGGTAACATCCTTGATCATATCGGAGTTGAAAGCGGAGAAAAATCCGAAAAAGTGGGAAGAATTTATTATTGGAGCATTGTTCAGGAGGATCAGGTTCTGGTCGCTGCTCCCGCCCCTGACATTGTAACCTGATGCGGCTTCGCCCACGGTCTGGACACCGGGCAACATAAGAGAACTTTTGATAACATCGGCTTCACCGAGACCCATAGGTATCCGTTTCAGAGTTTGGGTGTTTATTTTTTCAATACCGGACCTGACGTTTCGGACAACATTGTCCCTGTCGGCTGAAACGATTACTTCATCCAAAACGTTTGTCTCCTCCATAAGGTTTACGTCCAGGGAGCCGTTGGAATATATCTGGACGTTTCTGTTGGAAGTGCGCATACCCACCATTCTGTACTCCAACTGGTATTGACCGGTTGGCAGTTGTATGGAATAGTATCCGGAACTGTTGGTCATGACACCAGCTTTCAACTTTTCCGCGTAAACGACCACACCGGGCAAAGGCTCGTTGTCGGCAAGGCCGCGGACCACGCCCGAAAGATAATAATTGCCCGCCGGAGCCGATGGGTTTCCTATTTTGAAAAGCTTATACTCATCGTTTATAATGTCTTCATTTTCAGTGACCATGGGCCTGACGTAGATGATAGTGTCCAGCGGGACCGCGATTTCATTCAGGTGGTCAATATATTCCGCGTTGAAATTACTTTTTATCGGATAACCCTTTGATAATATTATTCTGCCATCTTTGGAGAAGAAAAAACTGAAACCTTCCCTTTGGAACTGGCCGGTGAGCAGGTCGCCAATGGAATTTGTTTCGCTGCCCACATTCATAACAAGTGTGTCCACCCATTGTTTGCTGTAATATATCCTGACGGGAATGGTTCTTTCGATCGTGTCAACGAGATTTTCGAACAAAATGCTGTCGAACCGGAAGGAAAGCTTTTGGTCTTGACCGTTCGCACTAAAAAACAGCGAAGCCAGTAATATGACAAATAAAAATTTTCTCATCCTCCGGCAATATTTGACTCCAGCAATAATTGGTCGTATTTTTTGAGTATAGTGACAATTGAAGAGGGATCTTTCAGGGAGAACCTGATATCGTTCTCATCAATAATTGATCTGATCTCATCGGCTCCCGCGCCAAAAAGCTTGATAAATTGTCTTTTGCCTCTGAACCTGTAAAAGCCATCCCCGGTGTCCAGAAAAAAAGCTTTTCTTATTTTGAACTGTTCAATGGTTTTTTCAATGTGCGCGGTACAGTAGTACTTTATGGCCAACCGGGTTATGCCTTGGTAAGGCACCTCATAAAAGCGGGGCTCAAGGTTGCTGCCCCCTTCATCTATACGGTAAAAATTCAGCGTATCTCCCAGTCTGTACAGGCTGAACATCTCTATCTTATCCTTGTTCAACGATATCTGATAAGATGTAAAGTTCAGGAAAAGGTTCAGGTCTATGTATACCACCTCATCGGTGTACGCATCGTATTGCAGTTTGATATTGTCATAATATTTGCCGTCAAAGATAATGGAAGATGTATAAAGATCATCATCAAATAAGATAGGCTTGCTGTTGCTGCGACTATGGTACGCATAATATTCCTGGCCGAACACCAGATCGCTCGTGAAACCACTGCCGCCGGAATAGTAAGCCCTAAGAAAAGCTTTCTGTATCTCCTCTTCGTTTAGCGGCAACGATTGATTTTGGGCAATAGATTGCGCGAACGCGGAACCTGCCCCACAAAGCCCATAAAACAGTAGAATTGTCAATAGCGAGCGAGTTGTCATACTTTTATGAGTAAATACCTCACAAATTTAGTCAAATGGTATTATATAAAAAAAGAATTTCAAAAAAAGTTGTTTTCTTTGTTTCCGCTTAAATAAGTATGGATGGGAAAGTTTGTTGCCACTCTTGTTGGTTGGCGTTATAGGTCTGTTGTGTTTGTTTCACTGATAGTTATGTGTATCAATTGTATCGACCCATATTCGCCGAATATCGACAGGTTCGAATCGTTGCTCGTTGTTGACGCTTTGATAACCGATGAGGATGCCCCAAATTGCGTTAAGCTTTCCCGTTCGTCCCAATTCCAGGGTTTGTACGCCAAGGTTACAGGAGCCGTTGTGGTTGTTTCCGATGATATGGGCAACAGCTTTACACTTACCGAAAAGGATGATGGGGAATACTGGACAGATCCGGCCATATTCAGGGGCGAGGTTGGCAAGAGTTATACACTCAGCATTACAACCCCGGATGGCGAAGAGTTTGTTTCCAACTCTTGTCTTATGTACCCCGCGGTTGAGATCGATTCAATATATTATGGTTATTTTGAGGCGATTCCCGAAGGATATTCCGAGCCCTATGAAGGAATAAACATATATGTTGATTCCCCCGCTGAAAGCGTATCGGGTTACAGGAGGTGGATATACGATGAATGGTGGAAGTTCCGTATCCCGTATCCGGTTTATGCTGAGTATATCAACGATTCGACCATTCTTCCCGTAAATCTGAAAAACGATCTCTGTTGGAGTCACAACAGCTCCTCAAACATCAATATACATCATGATGGCACCGAAGACAGGAAATCATTGCGTAAAACCTTGGCTTTTTTCCCTTCCCAGTTAACCAACCGGTTCCAGATGCAGTATTCCATTGAGGTCAAACAGCTTTCCATTTCCAGGGAGGAGTTTGATTTCTGGAACGCCATGAAGATATTGAACGAAACAGGCGGTGATATATTTGACCGACAACCCTATTCGGTAGTGGGCAATGTTAGAAACCTTAACAACCCCTCTAAACATGCGTTGGGTTATTTTCAGGTCTCCGCGGTCAGTGTCAGGCAGATGTATATTACAAGTTATGATATTTGGCTTCTGGGCCTATCCAGGTATCGTTATGGGTGTGATAAGTTCACAACATCTCCGGCCGACTATCTCCCTATAAAGGTTTCCTGGGATTATGTGTTTAATATGGCCAGGCGCGGAGGATATACCTTTGTATCGCATGAAGCCGATTTTAACGGAAATTTGACCGGTCTCACCTTCGTTATGCCCCATTGCGCCGACTGCACCCTGAACGGTCAACTTGACCCGCCAGATTTTTGGGAAGATTTATAGCCGTGATTGGTTTTCCGGTTTGTATTAAACTCACAAATTCATAATAGGAATATCTATTTTAAATTTTATATAAAAATATTTCGTAAATTTCGTTCTATTTTATTTTACTGAAGAAAACAAAGAGATTTGACTGTTTTGTTTGTAATGCTTACTTTCGCTAAAATAAATCCAAGATGGGTGATTTTGTTGCAAATCTCGCACGGTGGCGATACAAATTGATACTGTTCGTTTCGCTTGTTGTTTTGTGTATCAACTGTATCGATCCCTATACGCCCAATATAGGCAAGTTTAGGTCGTTACTTGTGGTCGACGCTTTGATAACCGACGAGGATGCCCCCAATTATGTCAAACTTTCCTGGACCACCAGGGTTGAAGGTGAAGATAAAAGGGCGGGCGACGCGTTGGTCGTCATATCGGATGATTCCGGCAACAGTGTAACGTTGACCGAGAAGGAGAAAGGGGAGTATTGGACAGATCCGGCCACATTCAGGGGCGAGGTGGGCAAAAGCTACACATTGAGCATAGTCGCCGCGAACGGCGAGGAGTACCGTTCAAATTCTTGCCTGATGTACCCGGTAAACGAAATAGATTCGTTGTATTATACCTATCATGAGGCCGTACCTAAAGGATATTTGGATTATTATAAGGGGGTGAACATATATGCGGATACACCCGCGGAAAGCGCATCGGGCTACAGGCGCTGGACCTACGATGAATGGTGGAAATTTAGAATACCTTATCCAATTAGAGCCCGACATTTGAATTACGGAAGGGTAACTGAGATAGAACCTAAGAACCAGATTTGCTGGAGCCATAAACCTTCAATGGATATCAATGTAGATATTCCATCCGGTGAACATTATCTCAAACATCCCATTTTGTTTCTTCCCTCGGAACTCTCCAACAGATTCCAGATGCAATATCATGTTGAAGTAAAACAACTCTCCATATCCAGGGAGGAATACGGGTTTTGGAGCTCCATGAAGTTGTTGAACGAAACCGGAGGGAACATATTCGACAGACAACCATACCCTTTGTACGGTAACGTAAAGAACGTGAACGATCCCTCAAGGAACGCGGTAGGTTATTTTCAGGTATCCTCCGTAAGCAGTAAACGAATCTATATAACCGCCGATGATATCGATAATTTGGGCCTTCCAAAGTATTATTACGAATGTGATCCGATCTTTTTGACTCCTGAATATTATGGTTATAGTTTGGAAGATACTAGGAAAACGCCCGCATTATGGAACATGTTTTACGGTGCGATAGTATCATCCGGATATAGTTTGTATTGGTATGACACCAATACTGACGGAAGTTTGGCTGGATTTAGGTTTGTTTTGTCCCATTGCGCCGACTGCACCCTGAACGGCCAACTTGACCCGCCAGATTTTTGGGAAGATATGTAATGTTAAAAAATATGAAAAATATAAAAGCCAGCTCTCTTGTGATCGCGATTGCCTCTATTTTGATGATGGCATGTTTTGGTTACACCTCCCTATATTCCCAAATCACCATTAATCCGGGATATGAAGAGGAGTTTTTCCTGCAAACCGACAGGGATATATACTTTACGGGCGAGGAGGTGTTGGTGAAAGTCAGCAAGTTCAACAGACTTTCCGGTACTTTGGGCGATTTCAGCAAGGTTGGCTATGTGGATATGTACAACAAATTCGGTAATCCTATCGCGCAGGTAAAAGTAGATTTGGAAAGTTTCAGCGGTGCTTCCAGGTTCAGGATACCTGACACTATCGGTTCCGGCAACTATTATGTGCGGGCATATAGCAGTTGGATGAGAAACTTTCCGCGGGAGAGTTTCGCGTACAGGACTATCACGGTAATAAACCCGTTCGAGAACATTGATGCGTTACTGGTTAAACCTTCCGATTTTGTTGGTGACAGCCTGGCTTTGGACTCCCAACCGCGCATAGATACGGGGATAGCCGCGAATAAAGGCAACAATACAACAACCTCTTCCGGAAAGACAATACGTATAATGGATGAAAATCCCGGTACGCGCGATAGGGTTGAGATCAGGATTGAAGGCGTTGATGCCGATGATCCCGGGTTTTCAATCGCGGTGGTAAAGTCTGTTTTGCTCGATGATAACGGTTATTCCGAAAAAGACCCTTATGATGCCGGTTCATTTGTCTTTAATCTGGCGGAAGCCAAATATATGCCCGAACTTGACGGTAACGTGATCAGTGGAACAATAAGGGACAATACAACCAATGAACCTCTCGCGAACACCAATGTTATGCTCTCTTTTATAGGA
>DUOU01000137.1 GCA_012838685.1 Bacteroidota bacterium
AAAAAACTAACAAGAATCCTATTCCTTTATAGGCTGCGTGTTAAATAAGTTTTTTATAAAATAGAAGATAAGTATTTATGGACAAATTGTTTGAAATTTTGGAGAAGAAAAATATTTCGTTGCCCGAAAATGTGATCGCGATATTGAATGAGTGCAAATCTTATTCGATATTTGATACAGTTGGACAACTCGCTAACGCTGCCGTGGGTGGAGCGGAAAGTGGCAGTTATGAGGTAAAGTATGATGTGCCCGGCAAAGGAGAGGTAGTTGAGGCAGTTGTCCATAAAGTAACAAATGGAATAGCGGCCAATTATATTGAGCCATATATGCGGCGACGAGATCCGGATACAATGGTAATAGCCGATGACTTGCCCACAGATAAAGAAAGATTTTCCGAAAGGTTTGGCTATAGCTTTGAATCGTTAAAAAAAGAGACTTTTGATTGGCTTAAAACCCAGGACTTAGCTCTGTTTTTCTATTTCGCGGGCAACAACGGAATAGGTTTGGGCGGGTTGGCTATTACACCCTACAATGCCGGATTTTTCGCGATGGGACTCGCAATGTTGCAAAAAATAGTGCCTTTAGAGAGTTTGGAGGATAATTTTGCCATTGAATCCGTTATTTTCGTTGCCCCCACGTTCAGGCACACCCACTTTAATGGCAAACAGATCGTGGTCCATAATCGCTCCGAAAAAAAACACGAGATATTCTCCTATAATCTGTATCCCGGTCCAAGCGCGAAAAAAGGCCTTTACGGTGCTCTGCTCAACAAGGGAGAAAATGAGGGTTGGATTACTGCCCATTGCTCAACAGTCCAGGTTGTCAGTCCATATGATAACATAACAACTTTTATGCACGAGGGGGCAAGCGGTGGGGGGAAAAGCGAGATGCTACAAAGTATAGTCAGGGAAAACAATGGCCAGATACTTATTGGAGAAAACATTGTTACCGGTGAAAAAAGGTTGATGAACCTTCCCGTTTTCTGTACCTTCAATCCCGTAACAGACGATATGGCGCTATGCCATCCTTCGATACAAAACAAAAACGGCAAATTAACAGTATTGGACGCTGAAAACTCCTGGTTTATAAGGGTTGATGGCGTAAAGGGATATGGCGATGACCCATTCCTTGAAAAGCTAACCATCAAATCGAAAGAGCCTCTCCTATTTCTCAATATCCGATCTGTACCTGATTCAACTGTATTGATTTGGGAACATACGGAAGATAGTCCAGGAAAAAGATGTCCCAATCCAAGGGTTGTTGTCCCAAGGGAGGTTGTACCCAACATTGTAAGTAAACCTGTAACGGTTGATATCAGAAGCTTCGGAGTAAGAACGCCCCCATGCACAAAAGAACATCCAACTTATGGTATTATCGGATTGTTCCATATCCTCCCCCCTGCTCTAGCATGGCTATGGAGACTGGTCTCCCCAAGAGGACATGAGAATCCAAGTATCGTGGAGAGCAAGGGAATGGGAAGTGAAGGTGTGGGTTCATATTGGCCCTTCGCTACCGGTAAAATGGTGCTTCATGCCAACCTGCTGCTGGAACAAATCATCGATTCCCCTATGATGAGATATACTTTAGTTCCGAACCAATACATAGGAGCCTGGAAAGTTGGATTCAAGCCTCAATTACTAATGAGGGAATATCTAACCAGAAGAGGCAACGCTAAACTGAGAAGCGATCAGTACCAACCTGCCCGTTGTCCTCTTCTCGGTTTTGAACTCAACTACCTTACTATTGAAGGAACAAAGATTCCAACAAGGTTTCTTCGCGTATACCAGCAAATTGAAGTTGAAACATCCGGCTATGATGCCGGTGCTGAAATATTGTTCGATTTTTTCAAATCAGAGCTTCCAAAATATCTGACCCCGGATCTTTCGGAAGTTGGCAGACAAATAATTGAAGCTTGCCTATCCGGCGCAAAAATCGATGATTACCTTAAAATTATTCCAATGGACAATCAATATTCCTTGATGGAGGTATAAATCACTTTCTTCCGGATATATTCCAATGGAATTGTCGAACATAATGAATCCGGTGCCAATCTCCGCTAAATCAGTGGGGAAACCCTGTTATCAATCCCGGGGAACAGACAAAGTAGGCGCATTGCGGATACAATGAACCATCTTTATCGCGATCAATCGATCAATATTTCCTTGCCCACATAAAAGTACTCGACCTGCAAACTTCCTTCGTTCTCCTTAAATACCTTTCTCGCGTTATCACCCGTGCAATGTCCTGTATAAAGTTTGGTAGAAGGATATTTTGAACTAAGAGAGAGTACAAACTCCTCCGCTTCGGTGTTT
>DUOU01000309.1 GCA_012838685.1 Bacteroidota bacterium
ATCATAAACAGGGCTGTTTGTTCCCGCTATCGCTGTGAAGGAGATGGAGTCATAACTCTGCTCCCATCTGTAGCTTATAGATCCGTCGCCGCTGCCATTGAGCGTGCTGACAAACGGTACCGGATCTCCACCATAGCAGATCGCCTGATCGGAAATTATAGACCCGCCGGAAACATTGTTGACCAGCTTGGCTGTTACATTGGTAAAGTTGGAGCAAGCCACGCCGTTAAGCGTTGATGTCACCGTTAACCTGTACCATGTATCCTGCGTCAGCGCCGGTGGCTGGTAACTATCGCCGGTAGCTCCGGGGATATTGGTAAAGTTGAAGTTATCGTTACTGATCATCCACTGGTATGACGGCGTGCCTCCATCGAAGTATGGAGCAGTGGTCAACGTTATATTGGCCGGTACCGTTCCGGAACACATTGTTTCATCGTTTCCGATAGCGCCCGCTGTCATGTTGTTGACCGTAACCTTGACCACGTTCGTATTCTCTACGCAGGTAACTCCGTTCAATGTCGATGTTACCTCCCTGTAGTACCATGTGTCCTGTGCCGGTGCGCCCGGATAATAGGTCTCACTAGATGCTCCCGAAACAGGCGCGAAGCCGTCGGTTTCGCTAACGGTACTACTGTACCATGCATAACTGAAGATGCCATCGCCTGTCGGAGCGACACTGGTGATCATCGAGGCGGGCATGCTCAGACAAATTGTCTGATCTCCCGCTATAGATCCCGGATCGAAGTTGTTGACGGTCACCTTTACGGTTCCCGTCTCCTTGTCGCATACCAACAGTCCCATGGTGGAGACCACGTGACGTTTGTACCAGGTATCCTGGGTCAGGACGACAGGGGTGAAGAGTTCGGAGGTCTCTCCCGCCATTTCACTGTAGTTGACACCGTCGAGACTGCTGTACCACTGGTACGACAACACGCCGTCGACAGTTCCCGCTACGCTGGTGAAGCCCGAAGGGGTGTCGCCCTCGCAGATGGTCTGAGAGCCGGTGACGGAACCTACGGTAAGTATGTTATTGACGGTCACCTTTACTGTGTTGGTTATGTAGGTGCAGGTACGGGAGTCAACCGTGGAGGTAACCACCCTTCTGTACCATGCATCCTGTATCAGGGCGCCCGGCTGGTATTCGCTGTTCGTGGCGCCGGTAATGTTGCTGAACGTAACGCCGTCGGTGCTGACCTGCCACTGGTATTGCAACAGCCCCTCGCCACTGGCATCGGCGACACTCGTTATGGGCAACGGCACGCTACCCTCGCAAATAACCTGATCACCGCCTATCGATCCCTGATCGAAGAGGATAACGTTGACCTGGACAGCGTTGCTTTCATGCTCGCAAGATTCCCCGTTCAAAGTGGATATGGTCACCCTGCGGAACCAAGTGTCGGCCGTCAGAGCGGGCGACGTGTAGGTCGAACCCTCAGCGGCGGGAACTATCGAAGTATAGGTCACTCCGTCGGCGCTGCTCTCCCACCTGTAGGTGAAGGAGCCGTCTCCGCTCGGAGCGGTGCCGGTGAAGGTCGCCGGAACTGTATTATGGCATATCACCTGGTCGGAACCAATGGTTCCCGGAACGAAGTTGATTACCGTGATCCTCACGGCGTCGGTCTCATCGTGGCATACGTTGGCGCCCACAGTAGAGGAGACCCTCAGCTTGTACCACCTGTCGGATGTCAGTATCCCCGGCGAGTAGCTGTCGGCGGTGGCGCCGGATATCTCCGTGA
>DUOU01000138.1 GCA_012838685.1 Bacteroidota bacterium
CCGTTAATCACCAAAACAGGTGCCTATGTTTTTTGCCTGCAGCACCATTGGATCCAACGGATCTATGAGCTTAAGCTTACCGGCCACTTCAGCCAGTGGTACAGAGACAATTTTTCCGTCGCGTAAAGAGACCATCTTTCCGAAATCGTTATTAGCGATCATCTCCACAGCACCCGTGCCGTACCTTGTTGCCAATACCCTGTCCATAGGCGAAGGAGAGCCTCCCCTCTGAATATAACCTAAAACCGTCTCCCTTGTCTCCAGTCCCGTTTCCTCACTGATCATCCCGCTAAGATATTGTGCGACCGAACCCCCATTTTTACCGGGGTTTTTGATCCCTTCAGCGACAACAACAATTGAATAAGGTTTGTTGGCGCTTGCCCTGTCCATAAGATTTTTAACAATTACCTCCTCTTTATAAGGGATTTCGGGAATCAATATTACATCTCCCCCACCAGCGATTCCCGAATAAAGTGATATCCATCCCGCATGGTGGCCCATAAGTTCGATTATCATTATTCTTTTATGGGAATTGGCCGTGGAATGAAGCCTGTCTATTGCTTCCGTGGCTATGTTAACCGCCGAATCAAAACCAAAAGTGGTATCGGTACCCCAAACATCGTTGTCAATAGTCTTTGGAATTCCTATCACGTTGAGTCCCTCCTGAGCGAGCAGATTGGCGGTCTTAAGGGTCCCGTTGCCCCCTATACAGACCAAACAATCCAACTCCATATCCAGGTAGTGCTCTTTTATCTTCGCAGGTTTGCCTATCTCCCTCTTATTGCCATCACTTTTGTACGGTTTTTCCCTGGATGTGCCCAAAATTGTCCCGCCAAGGGTCAGTATTCCAGATAGGTTTCTTTCCGTAAGCACTGTGAACTCCTTGTTTATCATCCCGGTAAAACCATCACTGATACCGAAAACCTCCATTCCGTATTTAACTATCGCTGTCTTTCCTACCCCCCTGATCGCGGCATTTATTCCGGGACAGTCACCGCCAGCGGTAATAATCCCAATTCTCTGCCTTTTCCCGCTTTTTGCCATTATCTGATCAATCTGAATCTGTTATTAATATAACCGGCAACTATCCGGTTCCACATCAACAAGCCTTACCTGTTCCAAGTCCATTAAGTAGCATAACAGCAACCCAATCCTGAATGATTGTACAATGAAACACTGTACAGGGAACAAACATCCGGTTTATTGAACACCAACCCGCGAATATATTAAAAAATAACCCGCGATAATGATCCCTTCGGTTGATTTACCGAATATGTTGAGTAAAAGATAAGTTATCCACAACTACAATAAATCGGTCGTGGCTGTCGCTAACAGTGTTATCTTTGCCAATAACTACTTCCAACTATGGGAGCCAACGTAACTATGCAAAAAGTAATAGCTATATTTGATATTGAAAAGACAAATGGTAAGTTATACCGCTTTAACGATAAATTTCAGGTAGAGTTCCAGATACCGTGTATAAAAAAAGAAAATCGATATATATGGACAACGACAAAATTATGAACAGAGCGGCCGACAATATCCGTATCCTGGCCGCATCAATGGTAGAAAAAGCTAAATCAGGCCATCCAGGGGGAGCGATGGGGGGAGCTGACTTTATAAATGTGCTCTATTCCGGGTTTCTCAATTACAACCCATCAAACCCCAGTTATCCTTTCCGAGACAGATTTTTCCTGGATC
>DUOU01000139.1 GCA_012838685.1 Bacteroidota bacterium
AAAAGGGGTATAAGCGACATACAGACGATGATCGAGAAAACGACAACCGAGAACGGTAAAAGCACACCGCGTATTTCCCGAAAGGAGGACCACAGGAAGAAGAACATTATGATCAGTCCCACAGGTAGCAAAATAATCATATCCCGGGCGATATTTCTGTTGGCCTCGTCCCTGAGTATGGGCTGCCCGGTTATCGCTATCTCTTCCGGCCCCGGATTTTCAGCGAGTGTTTGATTTATTATGCTTATAAGCTCCGGATCCTCAACGGTTTTATTTGAAACCAGCAATATCAGGGCGTAACGAAAATCTTCTGATACTACAAGTCCGTATGCCAAATCATTTTCTTTTATCTCATCGCGCAAAGTTTCAACCCCTTCCTGATCTTTGGGAATCCTCTTTATCACGGGATCCACTATCATCATGCCATAATCGGAAATAATATTCTTTGTCCCGAACAATGAAAAAACTCTTTTGAAAGCAGGTTGCCTGGAAAACGCCCTGTCCAGTTTTTGCAATCGCTCCAGGGTTTCGGTTTTCAGGACATCATCGCTTTTCATAACGATCATAATGGGCTCTTCGTCTCCAAACGCTTCTTCAATACGCCTATCGCTCTGGATCGATTCCATTGTTTCGGGCAGGTATGATTCCAGATCAGGATTTATACGGGTTTTTGTCAGCGGTATTATGCACAACCCGACAATCAATACGGTGAAACCAATTATGAACCAACGATATCGTTTAATAAAATCTCCTTTTTTCATATTAATGCTTTTTCTTCGCTATTATCCTCTCTTTTCCAACATTTGACTTCTGTTCCAATCAACTTAAAAGCTGACTTTCAACTCCAAAAAAGCGCCGTTCATTATTGATGAGGCATAACTGAAAACCGACTTGTCCGGTCCATCCATATATGAGTATCCGACGGCAGCTTCCAAGGCGTCTCCTATTTTCCAGGTCACCTTTGGCCGAACCATATACTCTTTTGACGTGATGTCGTAAAATCCCGTAAGCTCCGCGGTTACTGTTTCATAAGCGAAATTTTTTGTGACTATCAGCGACAGCGCATGGTTTGTTTTCTCCTGTTGATGGAATATCTTGCGGTTAAAAGTGGCGGATTCAAAAATTGCCATATCGTTGGCATATTGTATTATTGCCAATGGATTCATTGGATCGGTCAACAGGGGTTCAACCAAAGCTTTATAATCGAGGGTATATTTCCCAATATATTGCATAATGGCGGTGAATCCCCAAAAATTGTGTTCAAGTCCCACCACATAGCTTATATCGCTGTTGGGTATATAGATCTTTTGCTCCTCATTTTCGGTCAGATTGTAGGCCCCCTCGCCCCTTATAATCCAACTCCCGACAGGAATCGCCAAATCCGCTCCAAAACTGTTTTTTCTGTAAAAAGAGGGTTGATTTGTAATAACCGGACTTCCCGTTTCAAAGTCAACGTTGCTCAGATCAAACCCGTAAAAAGGATCGTATCCGTTGAACCATGAAACCGAGAAACCAATCTTAGAAAGTTCGAAATCGAGTTTGGTCGCCACAGAGCTATTTTTAATGGCGTTATCAGGAAGTGTGGCGCTCTCGAAACGGACATTGTCGCCCATACGGAAAAGTTCATACCTATATTCGGAGGGACGGAACATAGGAATCGCTATTATCTCCCATTTGACGCCCGGAGAGAGCCTGATATCCGATTTTAGCAGAAAATTGGGAATTTTCTGGTCATCAGGGTTGGCGGACAGAAAAAAATAGTCGTTGGGCGTGATGTTGTTTGTCGGGTTGAAACCATCAGTGCGACCCCAGCTTATTATCTGTTCTCCGAGCAAGAGATCGAATGAACTTGTGCTTATCCCGGCATAAGCCTCCTTAACCTCAAAAGAAGAATTGGGGCAATCAAAATTGAACCCTCTCCTGAACCTAAGATCGGAATTCATTATAAACTTATCTTTTTTCAGGTTTGTGGTGAGGCTAACTTCGCCAAAAACATTGGCAAAATCGTACTGTTCTCCGGCACCGTAGGCAGATCCCCTTACAAAACCACCTATTAAACCACCAACATCATCCCCTCTGGAGGATTGAACTGCCGATTCAAACAATCCCTGGGCCGAAATATTTCCGAGACCAAAAATCAGCAGGAACGCGAACAAATATCTCTTCATAATTTTCGTTTTTTTTAAAAGTTTCTGACGAAATTATGGGAGAAGAGCCCTTTTTTGGTTTTTTTTTTAAAAGTCGGACTACCTGTTGTTGTACGGATTTTTTATCCGTACCGTTATGTTTCTGATAAACTGATAGTTAAACAGTATTGTTGTTTTCTTGTTTTATCGACATTTGATACTCTTTGGGAGTTTGGCCGGTGATATTCTTAAAAACAGAAAAAAAGGTCGATTTACTGTTGAAGCCGCATTCATACCCTATAGCCTCAATGGAATATGGATTGTTTTGGTCTGATAGAAGTTTCTTTACCTCGTCAATACGGTATTCGTTCACAAATTGAAAGAAATTTTTTCCTATATTTTTGTTCAAAACCTCGGTAAGATAATGTTTCTGTACCTTGAGCTTTTCCGAGAGAAAAGTCATATTCAGATCAGGGTTAAGGTATGGTTTTTCTTTTTCAATATAGGTTAAAAGTTTTTTCCTGATCTTCTCGGCTTCACTGGGACTTAACAGTTTGCTTCCATTCTTTTCTTCACCCCCATTTGTCTCTTTACGAACAAATATGTCCCGTTGTTTTAGCCCATAAAAACCAAACACATAAGCAAAGACAAGCAATACGGAATAATTAAAAATTGTGATGGATTCGTTCGTGAGATAAATTATATTTAAAAGTCCCCATAAAAACACGGAAAAACAGTACATTATATAAAAAATCACTATAAACATTATCCAACCTATTTTCTTGAACATATCTATAGTTGAGAATTCGTTTCGCAGTTGCTTGCGGTGGCGCCTCAATACGATACTGGTGAGCGTTAGATAAACAACCCAGGAAATTATCCCACAAATACCAAAAAGCATTCTGTACCAATAGGTATCGTCATGTACAAAGAATGTTTCGAATGATTGCGGTTCTTTGATGGCCCAGGATGATATCTTAAAAAAGAGATAAGGTATCAGATGCGCCGCCTGCGACCATCTGATCTTGAACGAGGGATTGGTAAGGGAACATGTGTAGAGATAAAGAGCCGGATTGAACAATAAAAAAGAGTTTGTCAAGAAAATGAAGTTGGGGTACATAATGGCAAAGGTCAAAAATTCAATTGCCAACAGATAAAGCCAAGCCGACAATAATTTGTCGGAAATGCTTTTCCCCTCTTTTGACGATGTAAGTATCCCCGAAAAAAGTGCCTGCGAAAACCCGACCCAAACGATTATCTCCATTTTGCTGTTCAATTTCCCACGCAAAGATAAACGAACAATTTTATTGAACAGAATATCCGCTATTATTTTGACAAGCCCATCTTGTGCGCGATCAAATACTTTATATTACGTTTTGTAAAATAATAAACGACACTTTATAATGGAATAAAATATGGTTTCAAAATGTCTTACATTTTGTACAGGAGAGATGTCAAAGATTTTGGCACTTTTTTTGTATTAATAGCCAGATGTTATTTTGATCAAATAGATGGGTAGTATGAAGAAGATTGTTTTGTTGGGTATCGTGCTCGCTCTGTTCTCTGTGGGTTTAAATGGCCAGACAGGCGGGATTCTCTCTGTGGAGGTGACCACCGCCACTGTATCGACGACCGCTACAGATGCGACGCAAACCAGGGTTGATCCCAGGGGAGGGAGACACGGAAGTGGCAGGAGTTATGCTCCGCAGAACATCATAGCAATATGGGTAGAAGACAATAACGGCAAATTTGTGAAGACACTGCTTATCAATGCCAGGAGGTATACCGATTATTTGACGGCATGGGTAAACGCTACAAGTTCAGCGGGCAGTACCTACAATTCTGTTGATGCGGTTACCGGGGCAACAAATATGACCCACGGTGTAAGGGTCTGTACGTGGGATGGTACCGATTTTAACGGAAATCTTGTGGCGGACGGATCTTATGTGGTAAAAATGGAGTTGACCGAGGCGAACAGTACCGGAAATAGCGTCGCTTTTCCCATAATCAAAGGAGAAAGTACATTTTCCAGTAATCCCGATCCCAACACTAATTTTTCAGACATAACACTTAAGTGGGAACCGAATATATCTACCATAAGCAAATAAAACTGAATAGATTATTTGATGGAACTCCTCCCATTAATCGCGAGTTAGAGGTGTTCTACCTTCAAAAAAGCCATACATTATCCCAAATTATTACGTTATAGTAACATTATCGTAATCTTTTTGTGATTATTTTGTTGCCGGTTAAAAATGGACCAAAAACAACCGGTAAATGAAGAGTTACAGTGTATTGATAGTGGGACTGCTTTTTACGGTTTCCTCGCTCAGTGCCCAAGAGGGAGGGTTTGTTTCGGGAGGAAAACCTATTATGGTTATTTTCAGCAATTTCAATACCACTCTGACGAATGGAGAAGCCATATCCGCTTTTGAATTGCGGCGGGTTTATCTGGGATATGAGCACAATTTCAATGAACACCTGTCGGGCAAGGCTGTTTTAGATGTCGGAAATCCGGGTGTTGGAAATCTTCAGATGACCGCATACGTAAAAAATGCTTACCTAAAATACGGCACCGACAGGCTTGCGGTTAACTTCGGAATGATACCAACTGTACAGTTCAAGGTTCAGGAGAGCGCCTGGGGATACCGA
>DUOU01000140.1 GCA_012838685.1 Bacteroidota bacterium
CAGTTCGTTATAATCAACTCGCGGCCTTGATATCCGCTGTTGCCCGCTATCAGTCTGTTGTTGTCGTGAATTGGACTCCAAAAAAGAGGTCATACCGACAAATAAAGCCAATATAAAAGCTATTGGAATAGCCGATTTCAATCTTATCATAATAATATCCCTGTTTAATACCGCTAACGCAAAGTAACATAAAGGGAGTTATCATGCAAATTTTCGATTCAAAAATAAATTTGCAAATTATTTTCTGTTCTTCCGATCTATAACGGCCGGTTTTGGCGAGTACAGGGTATATTGCCTATGTAGATATTTGCCAAAATCTTTCAAATATTTGGTTTACACTATTTAGTGGTTACATAAATCCCTTACGGTAAAAAGATTAAATTCGCGTACAAAATTTTTTAAATTTCCCTAAGCCGTATGACCGGGAACAGATACCTGATACCAACGATTTTAGTTTTACTGGCGGCGATAATATTGGCGCCGGCAGATCTCATGGCACAACGCCGTTTCACAATCAGCGGCTACGTGAAAGAGGCAGGCAGCGGTGAACTGCTGCCCGGCGCGATAGTTTATATACCTTCACTGCGGACGGGAACAACAACCAACAGCTACGGTTTCTATTCGATAACCCTCGCCGAAGCCGACTCACTGCTGGTTCAGTTTTCTTATGTGGGATGTACAACTGAAGAGAGGCTGGTTTCCCTGCGTGCCGATCTGGAACTCAACCTTGAGATGAAACCAGGTATAATGTTGGGTGAGGTCTCCGTTTCGGCTTCCGCACGGGAACGGATAAGCAGTTCGGCGAGGATGAGCAATATATCGGTACCGGTGGCCCAGATCAAAAGCGTACCGGCGTTGCTCGGCGAAAAGGATGTTCTGAAGGTTATACAACTGATGCCGGGAGTTCAAAAAGGTTCGGAAGGGAGCAGCGGCCTCTATGTCAGGGGCGGGGGACCTGACCAGAACCTGATAATACTCGATGATGCCATTGTCTACAACGCTTCCCACCTGTTCGGCTTCTTCTCTCTCTTCAACGGCAACGCACTTAAGAGCGTTGAACTGACAAAAGGAGGCTTTCCGGCGAGATATGGGGGAAGATTATCTTCTGTTCTGGATATGAGCATGAAAGAGGGCAACAAAGAGGAGTGGCGCGGTGAGGGAGGGATAGGACTTATATCCTCAAATATAACTGTTGAGGGCCCCCTGGTAAAGGAGAAATCGTCGGTACTGGTATCGGCACGCAGAACTTACGTGGATCTTATCCTCTCCCCTATTCTGAAGTTGACGGAAAACCAGAACATGGGCTATTATTTCTACGATCTTAACGCCAAGGCAAACTACGATTTCGGCAGAAAAAACAAGCTCTACCTTAGCGGCTATTTCGGACAGGACAAATATTACTACCGGGACAATAACGAGGATATGAAGGAGAAAGTAGGTCTCCTCTGGGGAAACGCGACTACAACCTTTAGATGGAACCACCTCTTCACCTCAAAACTGTTCTCCAACACCTCCCTAGTGTTCAGCAATTATAAATTCGGTGTTTACAGTGTAACGGAGTATAAAGACAACTCGCCGGATATCAGGGCCGAATACTATTCAGGTATCCGCGACCTCTCCTTCAAATATGATCTGGATTATATCCCCAATCCGCGACACTGGGTAAAAACCGGGGTCACCTCCATCTACCACAGGTTCAACCCCTACGCTTATGTGGAGATAGATACGGCAAACTATATCGACAGGGACGAAAGCAAATATATCAACGGCATCGAATCGGCTTTTTACATCGAAGATACATGGACACCTTTGAACAGCTTGAAGTTAAACGCCGGATTCAGGCTCAGCAATTTCGCGGCGGATAACAATAAATACCTGAACCTGGAGCCAAGACTCTCGCTCTCCTGGAGGGTGGATGAAGATCTGGCACTGAAAGTCTCGTACGCCTCCATGAACCAGTATATCCACCTGCTTTCCAATACTGGCATCAATTTGCCCACAGATCTGTGGGTACCGACAACCGACAGGGTGAAACCGCAAAGTTCCAGGCAGGTTGCCTTAGGCCTGGCCAAAGATATTCCCTCGAAACGGTTGTCGCTCTCCCTGGAGGGGTATTACAAATTGATGAACGATGTCATAGGTTACAAGGAGGGGGCCTCTTTTATCGATTTCGAGGAGATATTCTTCTCGGAGGAGGAGGCCACATGGGAAGATAAGGTTACATCCGGAAAGGCATGGTCTTACGGTGTTGAGTTGTTGATACAGAAAACCGAAGGCGACTTTACCGGATGGGTGGGATATACCTTGTCATGGACCCAGATGCGATTCGACTCGCTTAACTTCGGGAACAAGTTTTACGCTAAATATGATAGGCGACACGACATCTCCCTGGTGGGAACATACAAAATCAACAACAATATAACGGTATCAGGTACGTGGATTTACGGTACGGGCAATGCCTTGACTCTCCCTATATCAAATTATATAGCGAGCTACCCGATTTTTCACGGAACAAATGTCAACCCTTTCATGGAGGACGACGAGGGTTACTACAACTACGGCCTACAGGTGGAAGAGTACAGCGGAAAAAACAATTACAGGATGGGACCATACCACCGACTGGACGTGGGCATACAGTTCCGCAAAGAGAAGAGATGGGGAGAAAGAAGCTGGGATATATCCGTTTACAACACATATAACCGCAAAAACCCCTTCTTCTATTACCAAACAACCGATTCAAAAGAGGGGGAAACTTACGGGGAACTCCGGCAAGTGAGCCTTTTCCCGATAATACCGTCGGTAACTTATTCGTTCAAGTTCTGAAAGTTGGTTTAATATGATTTTGACAATGAAAGATTATTGAAAAATTTGGAAAAATATTGAAAAGGAGAAGAGATATATTGACCCCCGCCGGATCTGGCATTTTTTTGACGATATTGGTATCGTTTATAGCGCTGTTCCTCGCATCGTGCGAAAAGATATCCGACAATGTGAGATTGCCCGAATTCAATGAAAAACTGGTTGTTGAGTGTTTTCTGAACCCCGATGACACTATCACCTATATCAAAGTTGCCACCAACAAGAACATCTTCGGCAAGTTAAAGGATTACCAACCCGCGGGAACTCTTTCGGGCACCATATCCAACGGAGAGGTTGAGGCTCCCTTGTCGGTTTGGAGCAACGGCCTGTATTTCCATCATGCGGATATGCCGGTTGAACAGGGGAAAAGTTATACCCTGAGAGTAGCCAGCTCAAAAGGTTACTCCACTTCGGCCACATGTACCGTTCCGACAAGGGGGAGCTACATTCTGGAGGCAGATACGATAAACTACCGTGAAGTGTACGATTACTATTACGAATGGAACGGCCAGACGGACCACTATTCTTACGAAGAGATTTATGCCAGGATAAACCTCTTTATGACGGATAACTCCAATGTTTCGAACTATTACACGATAAACACTAAACGGATTACATACGATACCCTATATTATGGAAAAGAGCCCTATGTTTCATTGTCCAGATCGAGGGATAAATATTATTCCGGAAAAACTTTGGGAACTAAAAGACTTATTTTCAGTGAAGATATATATATCAATCTCACCCCTACCCTGGATTCATTGCTGATAACATATTACCTTCTGGCTATTGACGATGAATATAGGATTTACGAAAATTCATTCAATAATTACACCGAGGGAGAGGTTTTTACCGAGGTTTCCCCATTATATTCCAATATTGAAGGTGGTCTGGGAATATTTGCCTCATATTTGGTAGCCGACTCTATAAGGTTAAAAATAAAGTAATTAACATATCTTTATAACCCTCCCGCAAGAACATTAACAAAAGTTTAACAAAATCTGTGCAACAAAAAGGTTAATTTTAGGTGTCTTTATTAATGGATCGTCAAAACAGGCGAGACAATTAAATTGAAAATTTAGGTTAGAATTTCATAAGTAGTGGTTTTTGATTAGGTTTGGGTGATTTAGATTAGTTGGGTTAGTGTTGAAACAGGGGGCGCCGCGAGGTGCCCCC
>DUOU01000141.1 GCA_012838685.1 Bacteroidota bacterium
AGAGAACAATGTTTATGGTTCAACGGGAGAGTCTTATATGAAGTGGAGAAGTTATCTGGACGAGTTCGGTTTCGGTAAAAAACTTGGATCTGACTTGACCAATGAGCTGGCCGGTTTGATACCAACTACGGAGTATTATGACAGATATTATGGGGAGAACAGATGGAAAGCCTTGAATGTTATTTCACTGGCGATAGGGCAGGGAGAGATTGGAGCAACGCCGCTACAGATGGCAAATTTTACAGCCGCCATCGCCAATAGGGGGTATTATTATACGCCCCACATTGTCAAGTCTATCGGTAAAGAGGGGGCTATTGATACCGCGTTTACAACACGTCATGAAATTGGCATTGACTCGGTACATTTCGAGGAGATTATTACCGGAATGGAGATGGCCGTTAACGGTGGTTCCAGTGCCGGCTCAACGTCCAGAATAGCCCAAATGGCCGATATAGTTGTTTGTGGAAAAACAGGAACGGCGCAGAATCCCCATGGAGATGATCATGCCGTCTTCGTGGCTTTCGCTCCAAAGGAAAACCCGCGAATCGCCATAGCCGTTTATGTGGAAAATGCCGGATATGGAGCCAGTTATGCGGCACCTATCGCGAAGTTGATGATGGAACAATACCTGAAGGGAGCTCCTTCTGACAAATATTTGGAAAAAAGGATGATGGAACTGGATCTCAGATATAAGTTGCTGGATAGCGAAACAGATTCATTGCCGGACATTTAATAGGAATACCATTATTGATGACAGCACTCTGATTGAAATTGTGGGTATATAATCCCGGATTATTATGATCAAAAGAAGGATAAATATATGGAACCAGGTTGACAAGACAGTTATCCTATTGTATCTTCTGCTCGTAATTATGGGGTGGTTCAATATTTATGCGGCGGTTTACAGCGAAGAGAACAGTGGTCTTTTCAACTTTTCCCAACTATACGGGAAGCAGTTTTTGTGGATACTCTCATCAATATTTTTGGCCATAATTGTCCTCTCAACAGATAACCGTTTTTATCTCTTCTTTTCATGGGCAATATATGGATTGATGCTGTTTCTTCTTTTGTTGGTCCTTATAGTGGGAAAGGAGGTTAACGGCGCGAAATCATGGTTTGAGGTTGGAGGTCTCAGGATACAGCCCTCTGAGCTGGCGAAGTTCGCCACGGCATTGGCATTAGCGGGATTTATGCACAACAAACGCTTGGAGAGGAATGATTTTAAGGTTTTTGTTCCCGCGACCATGATAATCATGGCCCCGGCTCTATTGGTAATGATGCAGCCCGATATGGGATCCACTATAGTATTTTTTTCCTTGTTTTTAGTTCTATTCAGAGAAGGCTTGAACCCCTCGGTATTCGTGGCGGGCATACTTATGATCGTGCTTTTTTTCCTGACTTTATTGGTGGATAGCCAGTATCTATATATGGGAATAATTCTGTTGTCGTTTCTGGTTTTTTTGTTCACCCTTCGAAAATGGAAACCATACTTTACAGGGTTGGCCATTTTTTTGGCCATATTGGCATTTGTCTATTTTATAGGTGTTTTTGTTCTGAAGTCCATCTCCATAGAAACAGCGATATTGATATCTTCCCTATTGTTTGTTGTTCCTTTGTCGTGGTATGTTTTTCAGAAGAAAGCGAGAGAATTGTTGGTTGTTTATCTCTTCGTAATAGGAAGCCTGATTTATGTTCAGTGCGTGGACTTTGGATTTAACAAAGTATTGAAACCACATCAACAGACACGTATAGAGTTGCTACTGGGACTAAAATCAGACCCGACCGGATCAGGATATAGCCTTAACCAATCTCTTATCTCAATAGGTTCCGGAGGGTTGGTCGGCAAGGGATATCTTAATGGAACACAGACAAAGTTCCGGTTTGTTCCGGCACAAAGTACCGATTTTATTTTTTGTATGGCGGGAGAGGAGTGGGGATTTATAGGTTCGGCCCTATTGATCGGGCTCTACCTTTTTCTCTTTGTCAGGTTGGTATTGATGGCCGAAAGGCAGAGATCGGTTTTCGCGAGGGTCTATGGCTATGGAGTGGTCTCAATACTTTTCGCTCACTTCTTTATTAATATTGGTATGACCATCGGCCTGGTACCGGTTATCGGCATTCCACTTCCGTTTTTCAGTTATGGTGGTAGTTCACTATGGGGATTTACAATACTTTTATTTATATTTCTTAGGCTTGACGCTACCCGAATGGAGTACCTTGTATAGTTTTCCGGTTTTCTTTATAATGGGAGTCGGGATTGCCAACACTTCCCGATGTTTGGCATATCTTTACGGAATAGGCTTGGAATCCAATATATCTATCAGAAGGGCAATGTAATCCTATGGGAAATCTCAATTCCAAACTCACTCTCAACATAATCTATCAGTTGGGGAAAGAACTCCAGGAAATCGTCCTCCAATGCCCCATAATTTTTCTTTAGTTCCCTGATGGCGAATCGGGTCTCATTCGGCAGAGAGGTAGTCCTGCTCAAGGTTTTTAATACTCGCCTGATACCGCCGATTGTCTGGTAAGATTCTATCCAGTTATTGATTATAAATGATGGGATCATCTCTTTTACCTTGGCGGGCAAAATCTCGAAATTGTTCACCATGGCCATATAAAAATTGTAGGTAACACTTTCTATTGGCTTACGGGAAAAAAGATTCCACTCTTTGGTAAGAAAATGATCATACAGTATATCGGTCACAACACCGGCATATTTATGGTATTTCCTTGTGAAATATAATTTGCTTCTGTGGACTACCGGATGTCTGTCAGTGAAAGCGTCTATATGTCTGTGAATTATAATTCCCTTACGAATTTGATCGGGATAATTCAAATAATCCTTGCCCTTGACGTAATCACCAAGGTAGTTGCCTATGATGATTTCGTCGGAGTCCCCCGATAAATATATGTGCGCCAGAACATTCATTCAGTGTATTATAGTTAAAGAAACAACCGGATAGATGTTTTCGGGAAATACAACTTACAGCCAATCGTTCAGGAGCGCAATATATTAAAGTTTGAATTATTTCAAAATATGTAAGATCTGGTATTTTATACTTTTTAATAGTTAAAAACAGGTGGGTTAAAATAGGTATTTTCCTCCAATTACAATTTTTGGGAGGAAAATACCCAAAAACAGTGTTATCCCAGCCGTTCCCTGATCTTTTTAGCCTCCTCTTCGAAGCCCGGTTTATTAAGCAACGCGAACATATTCTTTTTATAAGCCTCGACTCCAGGCTGGTCAAATGGGTTTACATCCAGGATATAACCGCTTATCGCACAAGCAATCTCAAAGAAATAGATTAGTTGTCCGATATAATATCCGGAGAGTTCCGGTAAATTGATTTTTATCACTGGCACTCCGCCATCGTTATGTGCCAATATAGTGCCTGTCTCCGCGTTATGGTTCACTTCGGTGAGTCGCTTTCCCGCAAGATAGTTGAGCTGGTCGGCATTATCTTTCTCCATAGGGATTACAACCTTTTTGGAAGATTTTGCCACTGATAGGAAGGTTTCGAAGATTATACGCTGACCCTCCTGGATATATTGTCCCATAGAGTGAAGATCTGTAGTGAAATCAACAGCCGCGGGGAAAATACCTTTACCCTCCTTGCCTTCACTCTCCCCGTAAAGCTGTTTCCACCATTCCGCCAGGAAGTGGAGCTTTGGGGTGAAACCAACAAAAATTTCTGTTGTTTTGCCTGATTCCAAAAGCAGATTTCTGGTAGCCGCGTAAATTAGGGCGGGGTTGGATACCGCATCTTTATTGTTGCGCGTCATCGATTCCATTTTTTTTGCGCCATCTACTATCTCTCTTATATTGAATCCTCCCAGTGCTACCGGGAGCAACCCTGCGGGAGTAAGGACAGAGAAACGGCCACCTATATTGTCGGGTATTACAAATGTCTTGTATCCGTTGGAAGTGGCCATACTTCTCAGTGCTCCCTTTTTTTCGTCTGTTATGGCGACAATTCTCTTGGCGGCTTCGGCCTTGCCAAACTTCGACTCCAAATGGTTTTTGAGGACTCTGAAAGCGATAGCCGGTTCCGTAGTGGTGCCCGACTTTGA
>DUOU01000142.1 GCA_012838685.1 Bacteroidota bacterium
CAGTGGTTCGTTGAACTCGAAAACGATGGCGACGACTCTACAACCCAATTCTACGGCGTTGAAGAGAGCGCGAAATATCTGTTGTCGCGTTCTTTCGTAAAAGCGTAATCCAAACCGAAGTTTATTCTTCCAATATTTAGCCGGCCGGAGAAATTCCGGCCGGTTTTTTATTGTTCTCGTCATGGTTAGACCGGAACATCTTTAATTTAACCATATTTTTTTCCCATCTTTATACAAAATTTTATCTCCTTAAAGAGTGAACTATCAGACTTCCAATATGAAAGATAATTCCTATTTTGCCCCGGCGTTGCGATCCACCTCAGAAGAAATAATATCTGATAACCAACTAATTAATTTTCAAAAAGAGTTTTTAAGGGCATTTAATTCAATGGTCGGTGTCAGCGCTATCTTAAACGCTAACCGCCAGATTGTATATTCAAACAGTGAGCTTCTCGAACTGCTTGGAGTCGATTCCATAGAGTCCATTCTTGGGAAAAGACCCGGAGAGGCCATCTCTTGCCTCTATTCCCCCGAAGAACCGTATGGTTGCGGAACCACCAGGTTTTGCGGTTATTGCGGAGCTGTAAACGCCATAATGGAAAGTCAGAGAACAAACAAAAAGACGGTAAAGGAAACCCGTATCATAAGCATTATAAAGGGGAAGATGGTGAGTTGGGACTTAAGCATAACATCCATACCCATAACCCTGTCAGGCAAGGTGTTTTACATCCTCACATTAAAAGATATAAGTGATGAGAAAAGAAGGGCGGCACTCGAAAGGATATTTTTTCACGACCTGTTGAACAGCGTTGGCGGCCTCAATGGTCTCCTCTCTATCTTGAAAGAGGTTGAAGATCCCGCGGAAAGAGACGAGATCATCAACATTTCCGAAGAGGTAACCAGGGATATTATCGAGGAAATCGTGATGCACCGTCAGATCAAGGCCGCTGAAAATGGAGACCTTCAGGTAAATATTGATTCCATTGACTCCCGCGAATTCCTGACCTCTACCATAAATAAGATCAGTTCCCACTCAGTAGGTAAAAACAGAGATGTTATTTTAGACCCTACAACTCCCGATTTCAATTTTGAAACCGATCGGATCCTCCTTAGCCGCGTAATAATAAACCTTCTCAAAAACGCTTTGGAAGCTACGGATGAAAACGGTTCTGTTTCGTTGGGAGCCGAAGATATGGGAGCCACCGTCAAATTTTGGGTAAAAAATGACAAGGTCATTCCTATATATGTTCAGGCACAACTGTTTCAACGTTCATTCAGCACCAAGGACAGTAGCAGGGGAATTGGAACCTATAGCGTGAAACTGCTCACCGAAAACTATCTCAAAGGCAAGGTCAGTTTTGTCAGCAATGAAACAGACAAAACCGTCTTCAGCGTCGAGTTGAACAAAAAATGGCCGGAAGAGGCAACAACGACCAAAAACGATCCGGAATAAGGTTTTCATATTTGAGCGGCCTTCCTTTCGGTTGGGTTTTTATCCTGTTTCCGGTAGATAAACCAGTAAGCCAACGGGATAAAGAAGAGGCTGACAACGGTACCGAGCGACATACCACCTACCAAGGCCAAAGCCATAGGTCGTTGCAGCTCCGACCCCAGACCGGGACTGAACAACATGGGCAAAGTTGAGAAGATAGACGACAACGCCACCATTATGATCGGTTTCAGTCGGCGAGACCCTCCAACATATATGGCATCAATCAGGCCCAGCCCCTCCGCTCTCAGGTTGTTCATCGTATCCACCTTCAAGATAGAGTCATTTATGATAACGCCCGACATAACTATAAACCCTATCATGGTCATGATGTTTATGGTTCCCCCGCAAATCTTTATCAACAGCAGCGCTCCGGCGATATCGATCGGAATCTCGAGCAACACTATCAACGGTTGGGTCAAGGACTCAAACTGGGCGGCCAAGATAAAATATAACAACGACAAGGCTATCAGCATGATCACCAGCATCTCCCTGAACATGCTCTGGCTCGTGATCAACGCTCCGCTAAAGTTCAGGTCTATGTTCTGGTCGGCGGCGAACATCTCCCTGATCTCGTTGGTAAGCTCTTTGGGCCTGTTGGTGGAGACATTCATATTAACCGGCACATACTCGCCGTTAACGCCTCCGACAATCAATTTATAATCATGCACCCTCTCGGCGCTTACCACCTCGCTGACAGGTATGGGCTGGCCCGACATATTTTCAACAAAATCAACCGAAAGCATCTCACCAACCTCCCTCGTTTTATCCGACAACACTATTGGCACCAACTCGTTGGAAGTACGGACATCGCCAATATCTCTCTGGTTAAGGGATGTTTTGAGCTTGTTGTAAACCATTGAGGGGGTCAAGTCGTACAGCATCAGCCTATCGGGGTTCAACCTAACGTTTATCTTGTCTTCCAGCGCCGGGGGCGATATCTCCGCATCGGGCCATCTGGCCTGCATGGCGCTCACCATCCCCATCATCTGTTCCACCGGCGGCACCTGTTTCTCCTTCAGTAGGCTGACCTCAACGACCAGGGGAGTTTCCGAAGCGGAAAATATCTTTTCGAATATGTTTTGCTGCGCCTCGGCGCCCACCAAAGCATCGGGATAAGTAGAAGTAACATATTCATAGCATCTCTCCCTTATCCCGTCCACATCTTTATAACTTTCCGCCTTAAAATAGACCTTAGCCTGGGTATAGGACTGGTCGTAGTCCCTGTCAAAAAGGAACTGTTGTTCACCCACAAAAGTGTTGGTCTGCTTCACCATATCCTCACAAACGCTTATCATCTCCTTTACCCGTCCCAGGTTTTCGTCAAGGCCTATGTTTTCGTTCCAGTCCACGGTCACGAGCACCTCATCCTGCCGTACCTTGGGAAACCTCTCCTTCTCCATCTCAAAGAAAAGAAAGACCATGAGAACAATTGTGCCGACAAACGAAGCCAATATTGTCTTGCGATATTTGAAGAAGAAATCCATCCCCTTTTCGTATTTCTCCTCGAGACGCTTAAAACTTATCTTCCGGATAAACTTGGTGAGCCTGTCCTCCTTGCCGCTACGGTAAAGCAGATAATACATGGTAGGCAACAGCGTGATACCTACAAGCAGGGAGACACCCTGGCCAATAACGATAGCTATGGCCTGATCGTAAAACAGCGCCCCGGAGATACCGCTGAGAAATATCAGAGGTATAAACACGGCGCAGGTCACCAATACGGACGATATCAGCGGAGTGACAACCTCGTTGGTTCCGCGAACGCAGGAGTCGATAAGCGACAAGCCCCTCTCCATCCACTGGGTTATATTTTCGGTCACAACAATTGAGTTGTCTATCATCATACCTATGCCCAGTATCAGGCCGGCCAGGGAGATGATGTTGATCGACAATCCCGTAACATAAAAAAACAGCAGACTGATTACCAATGTAGTCGGAATGCTGAAGCCGATTATAAAAGGTGATCTGCCATCCCTCAAGAAGAAAAACATCAGCAAGAAGGCCAGCAGGCCACCCACCAGTAAACTCTCTTTCAGGTTACTGATGGAATAGTCAAGCAACTCCGTCTGATCCTGCGATATCTCAAAGCTCATCTGGGGATAGTCGGTCCTAAAAACATCTATCAACTCCGCCATCTTCTCCTCAAGGTCGCCCATCTTGGCCGATGACTCCTTTATGATAGCCAGGGTGACGGCGCGCTGTCCGTTGGAATAATATTCGCCCCGGGGCGTTTTTTGGCGGCTCCCCACCTCGGCGACATCCGAGAGGCGCAACATCCTGTCGCCCGCCTTTATATAGATATCCCGCACATCCTCCACCTGCCTGAGGTATGAGCTGAATTCAAGACTGTAGAGATATTTCCCATCTTTTACAAGTATACTCCCTATATTGATATTATTGGTCTCCACCGCATTGGCAATATCGTTGTTCGTTATGCCAAGTGACCTCATCTTCGCCTCGTCGGGCATTATATAGATCTCCCTGCTCACTGTTCCGGTAATATCGGCCAGCCCCACCTCGGGAAGCTGTTCTATACGCTTGCGGATAACCGTCTCCGCGAAGGTGCTGAGTTCGGAGAACCTCTGCTCGCTCCCACCGCCCCCGGCAACGGTTATGTTCAGCAAAAATACGGGTATATCGGTCGCACTGGCTTTGACTATGCGGGGCCGCTCAAGGTCTGATGGCAGGCCGACCATCGCGGCGTCAATCTTCTCGTTGACCTCCATAAATGCCAGGTCGATATCGCTACCGTACTCAAAAGAGATCCTGATAATGGCGCTGCCGTTACTCGACTCCGACTCGATATCCTCCAGCCCCGGCACCTGGAGCAGGTTTCTCCGCAGAACACTGACAACAGTGTTTTCTATTTCCCGGGCACTGACATCGGGTCGGCTTATTGACACCGTGATCTCCGGAATGTCGATATCCGGCAATAACGACACCGGCAACCGGCCCGAAGCCACAATCCCCAGCATCAGCAGAGCGGTAAATGTCATCAAAACAGCCACCGGTCGTTTTATTATGAACCTTATCATTTCTTGTCTCTTTTTGATGGGTTTTCTTTTTTCAACATCAAGGGCTGGTAAACGAACAGCCCTATCAAACTGAATATCAATCCGGATATGGTAGCCGCCGCCAACGGAAACCAAAACCGCTCACTCTTCCCCGAAAGGAGGAACGGAACCAGACCGACAATCGTCGCCAGAATAGTGAGATATATCGGTATTATCTTGCTGTTAAACGCCTTCATATAGGCCAACCTTTCCGGCATCGAAGGCCTCTTTCTTCTTATACTGTTATAGTCGCCTAATATGTACAGAGTGGCGTTGACGACGATCCCGCACAACAGGATCAGCGCCGCGAAGACCCCCTCATCGGCCGGTATCTTGAAAATATGGAAAACAAGGAAGACCCCTATGAACGAGAAGGGGATAAGGCAAATTACCACGAAAGGCTGGTAGAACGACTCCAGGAGTATGGCGCATATCACGTATATAACAAGGATAACCAGGAAAAGCAAAAGGTAGTTTGCCTTCTCCTGATCCCATGAATAGATATGCTGACCGCTCTTCGCGGCGAATCCCAGCGGCAGAAGCGCCGAGGTCTCATCTATATTCCTTTCAAGAATGGAACGGCCCAGTTCAGCATTCCCCACGAAAGAGTATCCAACCGAAACAATATACTGCTGGTCCTCCCTGACTATGTTGTTGTCGGTTATCTCCGACACCACATTCGAGAAATCCTTCAGCTTGACCGACTGGCCGGTGCGGGTAGCCATCGGAGTGTTGTTGAAATTCCAGTAGTCATACTCCTCCGACTGCATGGAACGAACATTCACCGGCGCCGAAACCCCGTTGATAAAAGCGTTAAGGGCGAACGACGCGCTTCTGGAGTAGCGTCCGGCCTCGCTGAACGCGAATCTTACATCCGAACCCCTGTCGGCCAGAAAAAATTTGTCCATATCCAGCAGATTGCGGTAAACCTTTCGGTTCTGGTAGTACAGGTTCGTGCCGGCAAGGATATAGGCCTCCGGTATCCTACCCTTACCGCTTTCGATAAGCCTCTCCCTAAGATCCTCCGCATAGCCATAAAGGGCATCATAGTCATATCCCGTGAGCATTATCGAGCTGGAGGTCATAAAATAGTTGCTATAGGTATTGTTGCTGAACGCCTGTCCCACCCCGGTAACCGTGGAGGCATAACTCCCGATACCGTTCATATAATCCTCCACACGGTATTTCAACAAGAAAGGGAATATAGAAAAGTCATGTTCCGGATAAAAAGTTATGGAGACCGTGGCCCTTTCATTATTGGGGATGGTAGTGGTGAACATATCTATCTCGCTATACGCCGCCAGCATATTTTCAAGTCCTATGCAGGTTGTGTTCATATCCTCAATGGGCAGACCCTCCTCGCTCAATATTATGGAGACATTCAACCGCGTACGTTCAACGCCGCCCGACCCTCCATAATAGCCGAACCTGCTGGCGGCTATCCTGTCGTTGAACAACCTTAAAGAGCCCCCGAGCGCCTTGTTGACTATCGGTTTTATATCCTGAATATATTTTCTCTTGCCAAGGGTGTTGTTGTAAAACGCCTGGAACTTTGTCAGCTCCGTATTGTTTATGGTTCCATCCTTGGGGAGAGTATCGGGCAGGTAGAATACAGGCAAACCAAACGCGAGTATGGCAATAGCCACGAACCAGCCTTTATGGTTTATTACAAAATCTATCCGCTCCAGGTACCATCGGGAAAACCTTACCACCCTTCTCTTCCGTTTTATTGCCACGGCGCTATAAGTCGGAGCCAGTTTGATCTTGTCGAGCAACGCCGGGATGAACAATATAGCTATAAACAGCGACACAATAAGGTTTATGATCACAACCGCCGCGAAGTCGGTCAGCATCACCTTCAGCTCCTCGCTCAGGAAGAAGATAACCACCAGGGCCCCCACCGTGGTCATCGTCGCCGCCACCAAAGAGACCCCCACCTGCCGGTTTTTCCTGTAACGTATATGGTCGGTCATCACAATGGTGTTGTTTATGATGATGCCGAACGAGACGGTGATGCCGGCGAGGGAATAAAGGTGTATCTCCAGTTTGAAGATATAGTAAAAAATAAAAGCGATGAATATATTGGCTACCAGGCTGATAGTTATGACAGCCAGGTATTTGAACTCCCGGCTTATAGCCAGGACAAACAGCAACAACAGGATTACGGAGAGCACCGCCCGGTATATGTTTTTTGTTATCTCCTCCTTAAGATACACCGTATTATCGCTGGCGGTCATCATACTGTAGCCGCCGGGAAGCTCATCTTTAAGCTGATCTACAACCCGCTTGACCTCTTTGGCCACCTTGATATTGTTTACATTCCTTTCGGCGCTTACCGTTATGTTTATAGTGTTGAGCCCGTTTATACGGTAGTAGCTTGATGGCCTCTGATCCTTCAGCCTTACGTCGGCCACCTCAGCGAGATGTATTATCCTTCCCCCCACTTTTGCTATAGGTATCTCCTCCCACTTGAAATTGTCGGAATCGTTTCCCAGGAGGGTCATATAGGTCTTTTTTTCCGTGCCGTCAGTATCGATCTCAAGCGCGCCGCCAAGTTCGGTCTCCATCAGGTAGTTCCTGATGGCTCCGCTCACCATGCGGGGTTCAAGGCCGAGCGACCACATCTTATCCTGGTCGTACAACAGTTCCCACTCCCGCGGGGTAGCTCCATATATGCCAACATCATAAACACCGTCAACCATGGCTATCTCCGGTTTGACAACCGTCTCGGCCAGGGAGTAGATATAAGATGGGCTGGCGTTTCCGTTGAGCCGGAACGCGAGTATGGTTGTCCCTGCATCGTTGGAAGGCATATTCATGGTTATTGTGGGGTAAGAGACCCCTATCGGCAGATGTTTCCTCGACTCCCTGATCAGCGACGCTATCTCGAAACGCTTCATGCGGACATCGGCGTTCCGGTCGAACTCCACGGTTATTGTCCCACCCCCATTTCGGGTAGTCGATGTTATCTTTTCCACTTCGGTGACGGTGGAGAGAACCCCCTCCAGTACAGAGGTAACCTCCCTTTCAACCACCCTTACCGGTGCCTCGGGCCAGCTCCAGGAGATGGTAACCGAAGGCAGATACCTGGTAGGGTTCAGTTGCAGC
>DUOU01000143.1 GCA_012838685.1 Bacteroidota bacterium
AACGAAGCAGTGGCCGTTAAAACAGTAAATTAGTTTGTCTACTTATAGGTTATGGGCTATCTTACAAGGGTCATCCTTCTCTTTGAAGGAACCGGATCTCCAAATCCCGTGTCAACTCTTGGTGGTATATAGGATACGCTATAAACAATAGTTACCTCAACATCGTGGATGCCCAGAGGCAATCCTCCATCCTTTCTCACTTTGAGTATGGCGGGGGTAAGACTGCTCCAATGAACATCTGAATAATTTTTAAGCTCCTCCTGTTCATAGTTTTTCCCGTCTATTACCCAAACTATGCTATCGCCTTCAAATTTCTCACCATCAACACTAACAACCGCCGGTCTTAATTGTGGCAACCACACCCCTCTGTAGGTTGTAAGTCTCACTGGCACCTGAAAGCCCGTTACTTTACCGTTTTCGGTAACATTCCTGAATCCTCTTGATTGTATGACTGGTAATTCCAACATTGTTTTGTCCTCCTGGTTTTAATTGTTATTGATACTGATCAAACTTCCCCCAGATAACGTTTCATCATCACATGTTGACGTCTTATCTGGTCCGAAGCGTAACCCGGAACATCCTTGTTCCTTCCCTCATACTCACTCAGCAAATATCCATCCCAATCATTATCCTTCAATATCTGGATTATCCGGTCATAGGGTATTGTTGTCTCAATAAGATCATCGCTCATATTTGTGAACTTCGCGTGACAACAGTAAACATAGGGCAATAGAGGGATTATATCCTCCGGTTGGCTCACTTCACCGCTCACTCCCGGCATTGACATTCCTCCGCTTCTTTTCGCGAAAACTCCGAAATCGACGTTCAGTCCGAAGTTTTTGGTCCCCGTCTTCTCAATAAAATCCACATAATCATCTACCATCTTGGATTTGAGTAATGTTGGCATATGAATTTCAGGGCACATCTTAAAATCATACTCCTCGGCCACCGGAAGCGCCATCTCAATAAATTCCCGCCAGTTGCTTACCGGTGTAAGAATTTCGTCAATTACACCCAACTTGGTGCGTCCAATCTTGAATCCCAGTTTGTTGGCCAATTTAATGTCGCGGACTATCATGTCATAAGACTCCTTGGAGGTCAGCTCCCTGCCCTGATTGCGCCTGGAATCGACCCAATGACCGTACTCCACAGGTATTATATTGTACTTGTTGAGCAAATTGAACCAACTATCGACCCATTCATCGGTAGGTTCAGGATAATTTGGGATATGACCGTTAGCCAGAATCTCGAGACCCTCAGCGCCCATATCATACATATCCATGAAACAGTCTTCAAGGGTCATTGAAACACCGAATTCGCCCTGATAACTGAAAATTGAGACCCCTCTCTTGGGACCTTTTCCCTGGGAAGATACCGGAACAGACCTTACCGGTTTAGGTTCAGATGCGGATGAACAAGCCGACAGTCCCCCCAACACGGGAACTGTTGCCAAAGTTGCCGCGCCTGCCGATAGTTTCAGAAATTTTTCTCTAGTAAGTTTCATTCTGCTTCGCTTTAATTATTAATATTTGTTAACAAATATAGACAAATGTTATGGAACCAATCAATATAAATCGCTAAAACTTCGGAATTATTGGGCGATAACTCTTTTCAGCCTATTAAGATTGTGATTCCTAAGTTTTACTGTCATCATGTCGGGACCCGAATAATATCGCAACATCAAACTTTTGGACACTCTTGTCTTATCTACAACTTCCCGGGGGACAGTATAAGAAAACCTGGCGATCTTCCTGTTTTCATACGAATAGCCGGTAACTACATTTACCGAGGTAGAGTCTGATATGGCTATATCCTTTGTCTCTTCCGATATTGACCGCGAAAAATCGGATTCCCTGCGGTCGATTTTCATTGGGTAAGCCTGGCCATCGATTATCCAGAAAATATCATCGCTTACCTCAAAACTTGACCCGGAAAGAGTCAGTATGTCGTAAACTTTATAAGTCACACCGCCACCTTGACCGCTCTCCTTGACAACCGATTGTTCCACGGATATCAAGGGCGATCTTCTATTGTAATCCCTCAGTATATACCTCAGTGAAACTCTTTTGGTGGAGTAGGCTACATCCTCCTCGCTTATGACCCTGTTGAGCGGGAAACAACCTGGCAGGGAAACGCCAAGGATAATCGCGGCCGCCAGAATTACCGGCGATAGGGTTGACCGCATATTTTTTGTTTTTTCTTTCATGTCCGCATCTAATTATGAAAAACCGATCAAAACCTAAATAATTATGAACACCTGATAGGCATATATATACAAATTTACAGTAATTTTTTTTGATGACGCATAAAAAAACCCGGCCAATATCTGGCCGGGTAAAAAATCAAATAAACTATACTCAGGATCAATATGATAATCCGTATCCAAAGGTATATTTACCGTTTGTATCGAACGGAACATCTTCAAGATTGTTTCTAACATCTTCCATTGTGGCCGGTATCTCGAAAGGCATCTTGCCCACCGGATTGAATCCTCCAAATACCACCTCCATCAAAGGCTCGTCGAGTGGGTTGAAAAGTATAAACGAAGCATCGACAGTCTCCTCCCAATCTTCCGGAAGTACGACCCAGGAGCCTGAAACATCAACACCTACAACCACAGGCTTGCCGGTAGCTTTCAGTTTTTTGATGTTATCATAATAAACAGCGGGGTAAGTTATATCAATCTCCGTAGCGGCCGCGCCACCACCGAAACCTCCGCCAAAGCCTCCACCAAAACCTCCACCTGTTCTGGGCGCGGAGTTGGTAGTTCTTACCAGAATAACGTCGGCGTCCGCGGGTTTATCAACAACTGTAGCATATTTTGCTATAGCCGCCGGCTCAATACCCTCAGCGTAAACTTTCTTTTTAGATTCGGCTGAAACCGGAAGTACCCCTTTGTTGGTAAGCAAGACTATAGACTCAAGCTGTGCCTGATATCCGGCAGCCTGGTTCTCTTCGCTCTGCACTATAATGTCAGCGGCCTCCGGGTCAACATAAGGATTCTCAAACAGCCCCAGCAGGAAATGCCATTGCAGTATTCTGGATGCGGCCTGGTTTATCCTCTCTTCGGTAACTTTTCCCTCGTTTACCAGTTCAATAACCAGTTGGTTGTTTGTCTCGCTACCCATCTGGTCAACTCCGGCGTTGATGATCATCTCCATATTGTCTTTGAGGGTTGTCTTGCCCTGTAGGCGCGGATTCAGAGGACCGCGACCCACTACTCCCCAGTCGGTGCAAATAGCTCCTTTGAAGCCCAACTGGTTGTACAGTACCTCTGTCGAAATATAATATGAGTAGTTTACGTTCAGGGTATCGTAGTATGTGCCGCTGTAGTATCCCATAGCCGCCAAAGCTCCCGCTTCTATACCGGCTTTCCAAGGAATCAGGTGATAATCGAAGTTGTTTCCCGGATAAACCAGCCAATTTCCCCCACCTCCTTCATGCGGACCGGCTCCGGGCCAGTGTTTCAGGTGGACAAGAATCTTGTCCTGGCCTACCTTGTCGCCCTGCGCTCCTTCCATAAAAGCCAGCATCATTTCGGATGTCAGATTGGCGTCTTCAGAGAAAGCTCCCGCATTTCTGCTCCACCTGGGATCCGTGCCAACGTCTATCTGCGGCCCAAGGATCATGTGGAGGCCTACAGCCCTATACTCTTGTGCCGTGATTTCACCGAATTTTCTCATCATATCCAGATTGCGGGACGCGGTGATACCTACCTGACCTTCCGTGCTGGGCCATTGTGAAAAATACTGTGTGCCGCTAACATGTGCTCCCAGTTTCGCCCCGTGCCTCGGATCGGTTGAGAACATGATAGGGATACCCAGACGGGTCGCTTCGGCGATCTCCTGCATGCCGTTGGACCATTGGGCGAACAACTTGGGTTCAGCGACGCCGTTGTTAAGAATGTTCCTGAAGTTTCTGACCTCGATATAATCTTTGGCCGTTGCTGTTCTTCTCATCTGTCCCATTGCCATACCGCCACCGGCCGGTTGCTGTCCTCCCGGGCCAATGGGTCCGGCATAAGTTTCATTGACGCCCGCAAGCGCGGCCTTTTCCTCGTCGGTCAGGTCATACTTAACCACGCCATCAGGTGAAACGGCAATGTTCGGATGGAACATCAACCCCACCTTTTCCTCAAGAGTCATTTGACTTATAAGATCGTCTATCCTATCCTGAACGGGCAGACGCCAATCTTCGTAAGCATCAAGCTCGCCGTTCTTGTTGAGGTCTTTGAACTGATAACCTTTTACGGTCAAAATTTCACTGTTCCTGGCCTCTATTGACGGTTGTTCCAGCTTTGGTCCGCAACTGGCGACAACTATCGCCAAAGAAGCGAGAAACATCATCGATTTGGTTAATCTCATTTTTTTATTGAATTTGTTGGTGAATAATATAAATAACTGTCCGAAAACTCTTTAACTCTAGACAGTTTAAAAATGTAAATATTCCTAAAAATAAATAAAATAATGGAAATAATAGCCGAAGAATCGTTATAATTGTTCAATTTTAACGATTATAGCTCAATCCACTATGAATAGACGCAAATTACTTGTCAATACCGGTAAACTGGCAGGATGTATGGCTCTTGGATTCGGTATTTCCGAACTCAGCGCTATGACCGGACAACCGACCATACCGGGCGGACAAAACCTTATGTACGGAGCCGGAGAGAACGAAATTCCCGAACTGCCATGGCCTTATGTCGCCCTTGACCCCGAAGATGTACGCAGAAAAGGTCATATAAGAACATATGAGGGGGGCTGCTGTTACGGAGCCTTCGCCGCTATATTGGAACCGTTGGCCGATAAAATTGGATTCCCATATACCCAGATACCGGCCAAAATGATGGTTTATGGCAGAGGCGGCGCCGGTTTTAAAAGTCTATGCGGCGCCCTCAACGGAGCCGTTGCGGCAATGTCGCTGGTATCGGACAGTCTTTCGATTATCGAGAGGGAAAAGCAGTTGGGCGAATGGTACAAAACATATCCCTTTCCGAGCGATATTGGCAACAGATACGCCACGGAACATTCATTCCTGGTAGAGAGTTACAAATCCGACAAGGAGCTGCCAACAAGTATAGCTAATTCGGTAAATTGTGATCTATCGGTGGCCAACTGGCTTGAAGTGTCGGGTCTCCCCTATGAAGCCCCTGAAAGAGGCGAACGGTGCGCCCGGTTGGTTGGCGACGTCGCCGCCCAGGCGGTAATAATCCTTAATAATGAGTTGACTTAACGAGGTCCGAATATTTTGATGCCAAAAAAGTAAAGCTGTGGATTAGAGCTCGCGCAATGCTGTATCTATTCTTCTAAGTGTCTCCTCCTTGCCAATAAATGCGCTGATAGCGAAGATATTGGGACCTTGGTTTGTTCCCAGAACGGCTATTCTCCAGGCATTCATCACCTTGCCAATAGGGTTACCACTCTCCTCTATCCACCGGCGCACTTTTTCCTCGGCGTCCGCATCATCAAAGCTGGAAATATCTTTTAATACCTCGGCCAACGCCGCCAATCGGGCTTTCTGCTCCTCGTCCCAGCTCTTTTTGAGAGCTTTTTCATCGTACTCCACGGGCGCAAAAAACATATAACGGGTAAGTTCCAACATATCGGCCACAAATGTCGCTCTCTCTTTGATCAAACCTACCGCTCTGGCGGCACGGTCGATCGATACTTCAACCCCGTTATCTTTCAAGAGAGGCAGAAAAAGTTCCGCCAGCTCCTCATCGCTTTTCTTGTGCAGATAATATGCGTTGAACCATTTCGCCTTCTCAGGGTTGAAACGGGCCCCGGACTTCCCCACCCTGTCAAGTGAAAAGGCATCTATAAGCTCATCCATCGAAAAAATCTCCTGTTCGGTGCCCGGGTTCCAGCCCAGCAACGCCAACATATTTACAAACGCTTCGGGAAAATATCCCGCCTCGCGGTAACCCGAAGATATTTCACCATCAGCCGCTTCCCACTGCAACGGAAAGACGGGAAAACCAAGTTTATCGCCATCCCTCTTGCTCAGCTTGCCCTGTCCCTGTGGCTTCAGCAACAACGGCAGATGCGCGAATCGCGGCATGCTGTCCTCCCAGCCAAAAGCCCTGTAAAGAAGATAGTGCAACGGCAACGACGGCAACCACTCCTCACCTCGTATAACATGGGATATCTCCATAAGATGGTCGTCCACGATGTTGGCCAGATGATATGTGGGCAACTGGTCGGCCGACTTATACAAAACCTTATCGTCGAGCGTGGATGTGTTGACCTTTATATCGCCCCGGATCAGGTCATTCATCCCGACATCTTCATCCTCCGGCATCTTGAAGCGGATAACCCAGTTATCGCCCCTATCCAGCCGTTCATTAACATCGACAACCGACAAGGTCAGGGAGTTGCACAGCGATAACCGTACCGAAGCGTCGTATGAGAAAGTCTCCCCTTCAGCCTCTTTCGCCTTGCGGAGAGCGTCAAGATCTTCAGCGGTATCGAAAGCGTAATAGGCGTTGCCCGAGTCTATAAGCCGCATCGCATATTTGTGGTATATCTCCTTTCTCTCGCTCTGCCGGTATGGGGCGTGGGAACCAACCAAGTCGGCTCCAATACCCTCATCGATTTTTATTCCGCACCAATCGAGCGATTCAACTATATACTCCTCCGATCCCGGAACATAGCGCTGCGAGTCGGTATCCTCGATACGCAACAGAAAATCGCCTCCATGTTTGCGGGCAAAAAGATAGTTGTACAACGCCGTGCGTACCCCGCCAATATGGAGGGGACCGGTGGGACTAGGGGCAAAACGAACCCTGACTCGTTTGTTTTGAGACATGTTATTTGAATTTTAGCGACAAAAGGTTCGGATTTGTACTCCATAAGAGAGTCGAACTCTTATTTGCAGAATGAGAATCTGCCGTCCTAACCGTTAGACGAATGGAGCATTTCAAGACCGCAAATATAGGCCATATTTTTTTATGTAACAATAAAATGCGCCAAAACTTTTATGGTTACCGGTTTGCTACGCCAAAAGGTATGTGTACCAGCGGTATATTGTCAATATGTTCAAGATGCGAGGCCTGATCGTCGAAATAAATATGTGGCCGCATCACCTCCAGTATCCTTTTTTTCTCTATGCCTCCAAGAAAAAATGTCTCGTCGACGCTCACTCCCCAACTTTTAAGGGTGTTGATCATCCTTTCGTGCGCCGGGGCGTTACGGGCGGTGACTATGGAGATGGTGACCATACGTTGGTATGATGGGTCGGCCTCCAGGCGGCCGTTCTCCATCTCCTGGAACAGCGATATTTTCTTGAAGAGATCCTGCAACGGACCCGGATTGATGGGGATATCCGAGAGTCTTGTCTCCGAGTCCTGAAATTTTTTCAGGTCGTTTGTCGATTTGAAAACCGCCTCGGCCGAATCATCGGCAATCACCCCGTCGAAGTCGAAAGCGATCCTCAGCCCGGGATCGTTGTCGTCATCCTCTATCCTCGCGGCCATCACCCTACCGGCCGGAAAACCTGCGACTATGGCTCTGTCCACATCTTCGCTATTGGCCGACAGAAAAAGGGAGGCGTTAAAAGCGGGAAGATATGGATAGGGCGACTTACCGGAAAAAAATCCGGCACGGGAAATGTCCAGGCCATATTCCCGTATGGAACGGAAGACCCTCATCCCGGTCTCGGGACTGTTCCTCGACAGCAAAACGACCTCTACAGGCCGCTGCTCCGAAAAAATAGTGTTCAGGGATAAAAAGCGGCGGATAAAGGGAAAAGCGACCCCCTTTTTCAGGGTGTTGTCGATATTTTGCTCCTGGTACTCGCGATAGGCTTTGATCCCCTTTTCGATGTAAACACGATCCGATTCCGACAGGTCGAACAGGGCGCTCGAAGCTATGGCAACAACAAATTTATCTTCAATGGGAAACGCCATTCTCGCGATTTTGACCCAAAGATACAAAATTCCGGGGCAAAAGTTTTAGCTGTATTTATCATAGCCTGTGATTCCGATTCATAATGAATTCAATGACTCCCTACATTAGTAAGACACATTTGCCATGGCCAACTACGCAGAAAAAAGGCACTTTTTTTTGAAAATTAATTAAAATGCGGGTATTCAACCCCCTTTCAGAGGTCGATTTTTATCCCCATCCTGACCGAAAAATTGGTTGTCCGGTCTGTTTTGTAAGATATTGGCTGTCCTTTTGTATAGAAATAATACTGCAACAGAGGTTCTGCGTAAAGAGTGAAATCCCCGAATAACTTATAACCAACGCCCACTCCCATGTTCAATGAAAGCATCGGCTCGGACGGGGTATCTTTAAAGATGGAGGAGACAGAGGTGCCGACACTGTTGTAAATTGTTGTTATCCCCTTCGCCATAAGAGCCTTTTCAGCGGCAAAGCCTGTCTTCGCGTAAAGCGACCAGGCCGGATGCCCCTTCAACAATGGCCAGGAGAGCGAAACAGGAATTCCAAAATAATGGAGCTTTTGTTGGTAGAAAGCATTGTTGGCGGTTCGGGATCCGATATGCGACTCCATATAAGTATAAAACAATCCCGTGCCTATTCCAAGTCCGCTACCTATCTGTTTGTTGACCGATGCGCCAAATGAAACAGGCAACTTATGGACAAGGTTGCCCGATGGAAGCGCATAAGTGTTGTCCAAATGGTTTATCAGCAACAATCTTGTCTTTAAACCCGTCGTCGTGTACCCATTCAAACTCAAAAAAGATGAGGGAGTGCCCATCGTTCCATACGTTCCATGGTTATTGTCAACTTTACCGGTTATAGATATAGCGTTGGCCGCGAACAGAACGGTCCATTTATCCTGTGGATAGTCGGCTTCTTCGCGGACATCCCGCAATTCCCGCAGGTATTCCGACAGATCATAGGTCTTTTCCGGAGCCACAACCAGATTCGGAGACGAACTCTTCAGTGGATGAATTTCGGGACTTTCCACGAACAAACCTTTATCGCGGTTTAAACCGGCAACAATGTTATTAGGCCCGGTTTGTTGGCCATTCACTACGGCCAAATCAATAATTGAACTTGAAGACAGTAAAGTTGCTGTATATGAAGTCGATTCTATTGACATTGATTTTGCCGAAAGATTGCTTGACAGTTGATCCTGGTTGGCGGATTCACCACCGGTGATACCATTTCCCGCATTTTCTGGTGCCATGTAATTGGCCGCGGGTCCATCTATCGTTCTTGATGTTGTTTCGGCCACTTTAATATCCCGTTGTTTCGGCCCGAACAGAAAGTAGCCTCCGGCGCCAAGACCTATTATCAGCAACAAAGCGGCGGCATATCGGAAAAATGGGATCAAAGCATATCTCTTTCTTTCCATCTCCTCATCTACGGCGGAGATAGACTTTTTGAGATTTTCCCAACCCGACATATCCACGTAGGGATCTCCCTCGTAAAGTTTCTCTTTCAATATGCCATCCAACTTATGATGTTCCATTTTTCGCGTGTTCAATTCATTGATGAAAGCTTTGCCGCGTTGAGGTGTTCCCCGATCCTCTCCATCATCATATTTCTTGCCCTGATCAATCTGTTCTTAGATGTTTTGGAGGTTATCTTGAGCAACTTGGCTATCTCCTCATGATTATATCCCTCCACACAATAAAGAGTTAAAACAACCCTGTAATTATCGGGCAGACGGTTTATTTCGTTCATAAGCTCAATATATCCGAGAGAATCCAATCCTTCAGGTTCTTTAACATCATCAACAACATGGCTATTCCCAAAATCCAGTGTAGATTCACGTTTATTCCTCTTCAGATAATCAAGAGAAATATTGATAAATATACGTCGAAGCCAACCTTCGAATGAACCGGTACCCTTATACTCTTTTATTTTCACAAAAACCTTCATAAATCCATCATGTACAAGATCTTCAGCTATAGTTCTGTTTCCTGTCAACCGATAACACACCCCAAACATTTTGGGCAAATATCTCCTGTAGAGCTCCTCCCTGGCGCCCATATCGCGGTTACAACAGCCCTCTATCAACTCTTTTTCCGTCAACTATCTCTTCATTAATCCCATCAAAATTAAGTTTATTTTTATACACTATAAAACCGCATCATACTAAACAGATAGAACAAAAATTAAAAGAGGTTTTCATCTTTATTGGATTTTAAAGTTGATCTTAAAGGTTAATGTATTTGTGTAAAGTGTAGGGGCATCATTGGTCCGAACAAATTCAAACCGGTATTTAAACCCGGTGCGATAACTGCCCTTTTCTAAAAACTCTTGATGGGTGCTTTCATAAAAACCATGCTCCCATCGCCATACACTGTCCCGACTATCTACCCAGGGTTGTTCAAAAACAACCGTTTCATCCGCATTAAAAGGGTACGCCGCGATTCCAATTTTATTGTAACCACGGAAAGTATAAGGTTTACCATAGTCCTGATCATTGGAACCGTAAACCTTACAAAAATCATTGCCAATAAATTCAGGATACGCAAAACCAGGAAAAAAATAAAAGTTTTCATTAGTTTTATTCGTAACCGAAAAATAAAAGGCAAAGTTCTCCCCTTCGTTAAAAACCGTGGCGGCCTCGCCGGCTTCGTTAAGCAGGCAAAACTTGAATTCAAAGCCATCGACCACTTTTTTTATGGCCGTGGTTTCACTGTCGGGGAAAATTTCCCAAAGATCGTCTTGTTCACATCCCGATGTTATTGCCCCACATAACAACAACATGGGTAGGCAGATATTAAAAATATTTGTTTTCATGTCCAAGGTCTTTATTGTTGATATCAACCGTTCAATAAAATCTCAAAAAAGTTTTCCATTGTTATTCCAAAATCAGTTTGTTGGAATAAACCTCCCCGTTGTAACGGAGCAGCACCACATAATAACCAGGATGTAAATCCTGGATATTTACCCTGTTTTCCAGTCCACTAAGTACAACCTGCTTCACGTTTCTGGAGTATGAGTCCACAAAATCGACGCGATAAGAATCGATCATCTTTTCTTCATCCGGCAGCGCCAATTTTATATCTACATATTCGTTCGCGGGATTGGGGCTGAGTTTAAAGTATATATCCTCCACGACCTCACCCGATTTGGATGAAACAACCTCGATAGTAAAGTATGTTCCGTTGAAACCACAGGTATTGTGGCGGTAACCCGCAACTATATTCTCGCCGAGGACATTTGGGACAAACTCAAGGAAACTTCCATTGGTATACCAGTAACTATCTCCCTCAACCTCCCAAGTGTCGGGATAGATCGGAGATCCGGCGGGATCGGGGACAAGACAGAAGTAGACATCGGGAGTGTTCAGTACTACCGTGTACCAATCCGAACCCGTTAAAGTCGCGTTATTTGCGTAAAGCTCGGGAGATGGAACACCTCCCAACCACATAGTTTTTTGTGGCAACGATATATTATTTCCATTATAGGTAATAGTCGCACTTACCCATCCTGTCGTACCAGAATTCGTGGCGATAAAATTACATGGATTTGATCCTTGCGCGGAGGTTCTCGCTATGCCCGTACTGGAGCTCCATGTGATTGACGCTCCACTGGGTACGTTTGATATTGAATATGACCCTCCGGAGGAACATA
>DUOU01000144.1 GCA_012838685.1 Bacteroidota bacterium
GAACCATAAACATTGTTCTCTATGGTTTTTCTGAACACCTGGCAAAAATATGCGTTACATGAAGTGGAGACAGCATCGGCGAGATTTAAGGGTGACGCATGGTTATGGCAACCCACAAAAAGATAACCATAATTGCATTCGAACTCGGTGGTTGGCCTTATGACACCCTCCTGTAATCCTATCAATCCCACAACAGGCTTGAAGGTGGAACCCGGAGGATACGACGCCATTGTAGCCCTGTTGAAAAGCGGCTTAAAAACGGTGTCAGACAACAATTTGGAATAGTTTTCGGAGCGTACCCTTCCCACCAACAAACCCGGATCATAATAAGGAGCTGTCACCAGGGTGAGAATCTCTCCTGATGAAGGCTCAATAACCACAATGCTTCCGGTTTTGTTTTTCATCAATTTTTCGCCGTACTCCTGCAGATCAAGATCAATTGTGGAATAAATATCGTTCCCCTGCACCGGTATAGTGTCAAATTCGCCGTCGGCATATGATCCCTGAATGCGGTTGTATACATCAACCATATAGATTTTTACCCCTTTTGTTCCCCTTAAAACAGTCTCATAGGCCCCCTCAATGCCCTGGGTTCCGATATAATCGCCCATCTTGTAATATGGATTGTTTTTTATCTGCGCCTCATCCACCTCACTAACATATCCTAAAAGGTGCGCTCCCACCGGTTTGGAATACTTTCGAAGTGTGCGGGTCTGGACGTAAAAACCGGGATACTGGAACAGTTTTTCCTGAAAGTCGGCATAGGTCTCGGCCGATACCTGCTTCAGAAAAACGGAGGGAGCTCTTCTTGAGTAATTTTTGGCCGCTATCATCCTTTCTATAAAGAAGTCCCTGGTAATCCCCAAACTTTCGCAAAAAGCCAGAGTATCCATTTCGGATGTTTGCGCGGGAACCACCATCAGATCATAGGCAGCCTGGTTATATACTATCAACTCCCCGTTTCGGTCATATATAAGTCCCCTTGCCGGATATTGAACCTCGTACCTCAAAACATTGTTTTCCGCTGAAAGACGATATTTGTCCTCAATAACCTGGATATAAAATAGCCGTAACAGGAAAGTCAAAGCGACAAGGAACATAACCGCTATTACAAAATATTTTCTGTTAGAATAGTCCTTCATAATAACGATCCGCTACTTGCCCCTCCTTATCAACTCAAAGAGCAGGATAAACAATACCGAAAAAATTGAACTCAATAAAACTCTCAAAAATGTATTGAAAAAGTTGGTCATCCTAAAAACTTCGAGAAAAAAGAGAACAAAATGATGAACGAAGACTAAAATTGAGGAGTAGATCAAAAACCATTTAAAACCGTATGATCCGATAGACAATCCGGATTGAGACGACTGATAACCATCATGTGGAGCTATCAAACCCAAGACAGTCGGTCTTATAAACGCGACAAAGGTTGTCGCAAAGGCGTGCAACCCAAATGTTCCGCTAAAAACATCAATGATAAGGCCCATCAAAAAAGCCACTAAAAGTAACAACCATGAGGGGGTATCTACCGGCAGAATAAGAATAAAAAGCAGGTAGACATAAGGGTTGATGTAACCACTGAACTGAATATTATTACATGCCAAAAGTTGGACCAGAACCAATATTACAGCGTAAAGACCATATTTTATGATGTTGTTTATCATTCAAAACTGCTTTCCAATTCGGTTTGTTCTTCCAGTAACCTGTTGCCAATGACGTTAATGTGTCTCAACTTTTTGAAATCTACCGAAAGTCGGACCGAAATATCGTAAAAATCGCTTCCCGAACTGTAATAATCGCTTATTACTCCAACCATTACCCCTTCAGGAAATATAGAAGAATATCCCGAAGTTTCTACGGTGTCACCTACATTTATGGAGACATGCTGTGGAATCTCGCTAAGAGAAGCTTCAAGATAGTTGACCCCATCCCAACTTAAAGAGCCGAAATATCCGTTCGACTTTATCCTGGCGCTCATCCTCATATCAATGTTCAATAACGACATTGCCACTGAGTAGTTCTTTGAGCTTGCTACGATTATCCCAACAGCACCGTCAGCGGATATAACAGCCATATCTTTATCAATACCATCTTTCTGCCCCCTGTTTATGGTGATATAGTTTTTTTGCCTGTTTACCGAATTATTGATAACCTCTCCCTCAAAAAAGCAATATTGGCGGCCAAGCGATGTATCGATTACCTCCCATGTTGAATACTCCTTTCCGGTTGTAAGCATCGCGAGCCTCTCTTTTAAGACGTTGTTTTCCGTGGCCAACCTATCGTTTACCTCCTTCAGACCAAAGTAATATCTTGAGTTGCTCACACTTTTCTCTATGTTGGCCGATATCCCCCTAAAACCTTTATAAAACTTAATATTGTGGTAGTTGTCCGCTCCAAAGATCAGGTACAATGCCAAACTTTCAAGTAAGATAAAGACAATTACATGATTATACTTAGCAAGAAAGTTTAAAAGGTTTCTCATTTGAACTTATCTCTTTATCTCATAAGAAACTGGAATTTGTCAACATTTTTCAGAGCGATTCCCGTGCCGCGGGCAACCGCGTGAAGTGGATCTTCCGCGACATTGAACGCTATATTCATTTTATCGGAAAGACGTTTGTCCAGGCCTCTCAACAAAGCACCACCTCCTGTAAGGTATATCCCGCGACCAACTATATCGGCATAGAGTTCCGGGGGGGTCTGTTCAAGGATGCTCAAAAGAACTGTCTCAACCTTTGTAAGCGATTTGTCCAAACAATATGAAATCTCCTGATATGATATCGGTATTTCTATAGGCAAAGCTGTCATGATGTTCGGTCCGCGTACAATATAATCTTCAGGTGGATTCTCCAAATCCGGCAATGCGGCACCTACCGCTACTTTAATATCTTCAGCTGTCTTTTCACCTATCTTGATATTATGCTGATGTCTCATATACTGCTGGATATCCGCGGTAAATCCGTCACCGGCCACCCTTATGGAATTGTTGCAGACAATTCCCCCAAGAGCGATAACGGCTATCTCAGTTGTTCCTCCCCCAATATCCACCACCATGCAGCCCTCGGGCGCTCCAACATCAAGGCCGATACCTATGGCGGCGGCCATTGGCTCATATATCATATACACATCCCTTCCTCCGGCATGCTCCGACGAATCCCTGACAGCACGAACCTCAACCTCTGTACTTCCTGAAGGTATGCAAACAACCATTTTTAAGGAGGGCGAGAAAATTTGGGCTTTTTTGTTCATCATCTTTATCATTCCGCGGATCATCAGTTCCGCTGCCTGGAAGTCGGCTATAACACCATCCCTCAACGGCCTCACCACTTCAATGTTATTATGTGTTTTTCCCTGCATCATTCTTGCCTCATCGCCAATAGCGATCAACGTATTGGTCCGTTTGTCCAACGCGACTATCGAGGGCTGATCGACAACAATTTTATCATCATGTATAATTATAGTATTCGCCGTTCCCAGATCTATGGCGATTTCTTGTGTTAAAAATGAAAAAAGACCCATATATGAATAATTTTATTAATGTTTAAAATGTCTTACTCCCGTGAAAACCATCGCTATACCGTTATTGGTGCAATATTCTATGGATTCATTGTCCCGTACGGATCCCCCGGGTTGAACAACCGCTTTTATACCGGCTTTATGGGCTATCTCCACACAGTCGGGAAAGGGGAAATAGGCGTCCGATGCCATTACGGCCCCTTCCAGCTCGAAACCGAAGGATTGAGCCTTAGCGATAGCCTGCTTCAAGGCATCGACCCTCGACGTTTGTCCTATACCGCTGGCACACAACTGTTTGTCTTTAGCCAAAACAATAGCATTGGATTTGCTGTGTTTCACTATTATATTGGCAAAAACCAGATCTTCAACCTGGCTGTTGTTGGGCACCTTTGGCGTAACGGGACTCATATCAAATATCTGTTCCGAACTCCGGTCCCGTTCCTGCCACAACACACCGTCAAGCAGTGAGCGGAACATAACATTGCTTTTGGGTGATTCTTTTCTTCGGAGTATAATCCTGTTTTTCTTGCGTTCAAGAGTTGTTAAAGCTCCCTCCGCGTATTCAGGAGCAATGATTATTTCAAAGAAAAGCTTGTCTATCTCTTCCGCGGCCTCCTCATTAATTTTTGCGTTTGTTATTATTACCCCCCCAAAAGCGGAGACGGGATCACAAGCCAGGGCCGATTTCCATGCCTCGGTGATATCATCTCTCGAAGCGACTCCGCAAGCGTTGTTATGTTTTATGATCACAACGGTTGTCTCTTCAAATTCATCTATCAGGCTTACCGCGGCATCCACATCCAAAAGATTGTTATAGGACAACTCCTTTCCATGTAGTTTGTCGAACAGTTCGTCGGGATTTCCAAAAAAGACCCCTTTTTGATGAGGATTTTCTCCGTATCTGAGGGGATAAACAGAATCTATGCTCTCCCTGAACGCGACTATACCGGCCTCTCCGTTAAAATAGTTAAATATGTGGGTGTCATACCCAGAAGAGGTCATAAACGCTTCCGCGGCGAACAATTTTCTATCCTCCTCCGAAGTTGATCCTCCCTTGGATTTGAGCAGATCCAATATTTTGGGGTACTGGTCTTTATTGGAAACAATCAACACATCCTTATAGTTCTTCGCCGCGGCTCTTATCAGAGAAATTCCCCCAATATCTATCTTTTCAATAATTGCCTGATGTTCAGCGTTGTTTTTTACGGTCTCCTCAAATGGATAGAGATCAACTATAACCATATCTATCTCCGGTATACCGTATTCTTTCATCTGTTCAATATCTTTCTCATTATCCCTTCTTCCAAGTATACCTCCAAAAACCAGAGGATGCAATGTCTTTACCCTACCGCCCAAAATTGAGGGATAAGAGGTAAGATCCTCGACTTTCTCGGCTTTAATACCAAGTCCCTCAATAAAGTCGTACGTTCCTCCCGTTGAATATATCTTCACGTTGAGTTTGGCGAGTAATTTTACTATGTCGTCGAGACCATCCTTATAAAATACGGAGATTAATGCACTCTTAATTTTTTTATCGCTCATTATCAATTACTTAAAAATAATACTTGAATATACTTAAAGGAACTAAAAATAGACATTTTTTTATTATCCCCCAATAAAATGGACCACCCAAAATAACCGCTTAAGAAATAGTTTTGACAAGAGCTTATATTAATTCCCCAACATGTTGTCTTCAATCCAATTGGTCAGCTCCTCAAACCGCGATACGGATAACTGTTCCGGTCGTAACGAGAAAAACGGACAATCTTCGTTCTTCAACGCAAAGCCTGATTTAATGGAGTTCCTTATTGTTTTCCGTCTCTGATTGAAAGCTGTTTTAACAACCCTGACAAATAATTGCTCATCACATTCCAATTTTTTAACATCATTGCGTCTCATCCTGACAACCCCTGAACGCACTTTGGGAGGAGGGGTAAAAAGGTTCGCCTCAACGGTAAACAGGTATTCCGTGGTATAGAAAGCCTGCAACAAAACACTTGATATCCCATAAATCCTGGAACCGGGAACGGCACAAATTCTTTCGGCGACCTCCTTTTGAAACATGCCACAAAGCTCAACTACCTTGTCCTTGTACTCCA
>DUOU01000145.1 GCA_012838685.1 Bacteroidota bacterium
AGATTAACCCTGCCCGTTGTCAGTTTACCGAGCGCCGACAACCCTTTGTAAAACAACGAGGCCGATGAATTGGCCATGATAAAATCATTGTCAGCCGCCAGGGGAGCCGTATCGAAGCCGGAGATAAAAATAGCTTTGGGGGCATCATCGGGATTGGCGACAATATGGTACGGCCTCTGTCTGACCGCGGGCCAGAGACCTGAGAGGGTCAACTTGGATATAATCTCCTCACGGCTTAACTTTTCAGGTTCCGAAGCGACAAAATCTATCGCCGATTCTCCCTCTTTTTCGACCACCACCTCCAGTATCCTGCGTTTTTCGCCTCTGCGAATCTCTACCACTTTCCCGCTTACCGGGGAGGCAAAGATAACCGAGGGACGTTTTTTGTCGCGGAACAGTGGGGAGCCCGCCTTGACTTCGTCGCCCAATTTAGCGACCATTTTTGGCTCCAATCCTGGAAAATCCACAGGCTTGACCCCATATCTTGAAGAAGACAACCTGCCTACAAAAAACTTTTCCGCGTTACCCTTGATTTTTATGTCAAACCCCCTCTTTAGTTTGATATTTCTGGCCATATTTCTCAAAATATTAACAACTGAAAGGCAAACCGACAAATATAAAATTTCAACAGGAGAGGTGAAAGAGGGTTATCCATTAAATTTGCACTATTTTTGCGGTTAAAGGTTAACCGAATCTCTTTTTCAATGTTGACAACCATCTTAATTTTCCTGTCCCTCCTGTTTTCGGATCGCCAGCAAAGCTATAGTGAAATAAAGAGCGATCCAATAGGTAATTATGCCCGAATTTTGGTAGAATTAAATGAACTCGCGGATGATCCCAAAATATCTACGGTGATGTTGCGCAAAGAGGGTTGGGATCTCTCATATCCCGTTATAATGTTGAACAGCGACGAAAAGTTGCACCTTTCCTTTGATCTGTTGGCTAACAATATGGAGACATATTATTATACCTTCACCCACTGCGACAAGGATTGGAAGGAGTCAGACCTGACATACTTCGAATATGCCGATGGTTTTCCGGACAACGATATCGAAGATGTGCGGGTATCGTTCAATACAACGGTACCATATTACCACTATTCGCTTATTTTCCCGAATGAAGATGTCAGTTTCAGGATCTCGGGCAACTATTTATTGAAGATCTATACCGATGACCCCGACAGACCTTCGCTTACACGCCGGTTTATTGTTGCCGAGAGAATTGTTGGCATAACCGCCAGCGTAAACCCGCCCATGATGATGTCAGGCGACGAAACGAGACAACAGGTTAATTTCACGGTCACCATCAACAGTGGAAACATCCTGGACCCGGAGAGAAATGTCTATTCGACGATCCTACAGAACGGCAGATGGGACAATGCTTCCAAAAATCTGAAACCTACCACTATAAACGACAAAGAATTGATATACAACTCAATGTTGACCAACAATATTTTTAACGGAGGCAACGAATTCAGGTCGTTCGACATTCGCGACATACACTACAAGGGCGAGAATATCAGGGATATCATATTTTTTTCACCAAATTACAATATGTATCTTAACGAGTCGGCCGACCGCGGGGCCAAACACTATTTTGAGGAGCCCGACTTCAACGGAAAGTTTTATATTGCCACCGAGGGCAGCAACAGGGCCTCTATTGAGGCAGATTATATATACGTGCATTTTACTTTACCCTGCAAAAATCCCGTTTATGGAAGCAGGGTCTATATTTTCGGGAATCTTAGCGACTGGAAAACCGACAACCGGTACATAATGGAATACGATGAGAGCAGGGAAGAATATACTAAGAGTCTCCTGTTGAAACAGGGTTGGTACAACTTTCAATATGTGTTGGTGGATGCTCAGGGCAAAACCGATGAGTTAAAGTTTGAGGGCAGCCACTACGAAACTGAAAATGACTACCTGATAATAGTGTACTACAGGAATCCCGGGGAACGATACGATAGGATTATTGGTTATCAAAGTATCAAAAGCAGGAATTAGAACAATTAAAGGTTAAACGAAAATGTATCAACCACTACCATAAAATCTAAAATCAAAAACTACCTTCGCGGCTGATGAAATGGTCAGATCTCATAGAGAAAATCCCCCCCGTATTCAAGAATAAATATGTTATAACTATAATATTGTTCCTGTTATGGATTATTTTTTTCGATGCCAACAACCTTATTTCCAGGGTCAAGGAAAGAATGGAACTGAACAAGCTTAAAGCCGAAAAGGAGTATTACCTGGAAAAAATTGAGAGCGATTCCAGCAGACTGATGGAATTGCGTACTGACAATGAAAACCTTGAGAAGTTTGCCCGCGAACAGTATCGTATGAAAAATCCCGATGAGGATATCTATATAATAATATCCCCTGAAGAGGAGAAGAAGAATATCAAAGATACCAGATAAAAAA
>DUOU01000146.1 GCA_012838685.1 Bacteroidota bacterium
ACAGCCCCATAAATTGTGTTTGGAACCATTCCGCAACAGATTGTTGTATCCACTGCCCCGGATATAAAACGGGGAATATTGTTTTCGATAGCGGCATGGACATTGATTACGACAAGTGAACTTGTGTCGGCGCAAACCGATGAGTTGACTATCCTCCTGTACCATGTGGAATCCGTGAGCGGCGGTGGATCGAAAGCAATCGCCGTGCCAACATCGCTCCATGAGCCGGAAGAGGTACTATCCTGCCAAATATAAGTATATAAACCGGAACCCGCGGAGGGCAAAGAACCCGTTAAAGCGACAGGATCGCTTCCGGCGCATATTACATCATTGGCAGCTATAGTGTTGTCCTCGATTTTATGGTATCTGGTCATCAGTATAGGTGAGCCGTAATCCAGGCAAACATCGTGGGGGCCCGATAAAACTCTTCTTCTGTAGTATATCTGCTCCTCAACGGCAAATCTCGATGTGTCGGGAAGGTATTTCTGGTTTGTATTTATACCGTAAGCGTCTGACCATGAGAAATTGTCAAGACTCTCCTGCCAGAGGTAACTGTAGGTCACCCCATCACCACCAATAGGGTCTGAGGCCGATAGTTCATTGAAGAGGGAGCCTTCACATATTATGGAGTCGGATCTTACTGTCAGATTCCCGGATATTGCCGGAAGTACATTGATTGTCACATAATTGCTTGTATCGACGCATCGTCCGGATTTCACTATTCGTTTGTAATATGTCGTATCATACAGTATCGGAGGGGTATAAGATTCACCCACAGCTCCGCCAATCGGCGCATTGGCCCACGTCGCGGTATTATCGCTGTCTATCCACCCGTAAGTGTAGCTGCCATTGCCGAAAGTGGGAGACGATGCGAGCGACGTTATCGGAGTTCCCGGCGTCTGTCCGTAACATATGATCGTGTCGGCCGCTATAATGTTGTTTTCAATTTTCGGTTGCGCTATCATCTTTATCCAACGGCTCTCGTCCACCACAGTCGGTGTGGCGCCGTTATCGGTAACAACCCTTCTGATCCATATTGTATCGGTCAGCGGCGCCGAAGGAGTATAACTTAACGAGGTGGCCCCCGCTATGGCGATAGTATCGGAAAAATCCAAGGGAGAGTACTCCCATTGATAGGTAAACGAACCGGAGCCGCTGGGTTTCGAGCCTGTCATCTTCTTTGGAACCACGTTTGAGCATATCGAATCCACATCGTTTTCGGTAACAGTCGACCAAATAGTATTAAAAAGAAACCCGTTGAGAAGAGGCTTGAAGTCGGTCGCGGTTGCCCCAATAGCGCCATCTTCCGCCTGTGAAAAAATCGTATTCTCTCCCTTTCTTCCAAAAGAGACATCCAAGGTTACATTTGTAAGCGGTATATTGTTGGTTGTTATATATCCGCCACCACCGCCACCACCCTCACCGGCATATCCTGAATGGGGACCTCCATTGCCCCCTTTCGCCGAAATATACAGACTATCATCGGAAAAACCCTGCGTATAAATGGCTATTGAACCGCCCGCACCGCCACCACCGGCTCCGGCATGTCCCGAAGCAGTTATGGAGGGTGTCATCCCGTCGGCTAAAATTCTGTTGTCTGTCCCCGCGAATATTGAATCGCAGATTATTATGGCCACGCCTCCCCCATTCCCCCCATCTGAAACTATACCGTCAGAATATCTCGATCCACCTCCTCCACCTCCAAGATAAAGGCCACCCTTAAACACATATCCACCTAAAGAATAATCTATTGAACGGCCTCCCATACCTCCTTTCCATGAAGGCGAACATTCTGTAAGCTCTACACCTCCATTGCCACCACTGCCATAATTGGCGCCTCCGCCACCTCCCGAGAATCCTCCGTTACCGCCGCCTCCACCAGTAAAGTCGGGCCCCTGCCCCCTGGCATACAACACATTGTTTCCCTGGTTAGATATTCCCTCTCCCTTGAACCCCGATGAATCGGAGCCAAAAGAATAGACATATTTATTGGATCCGTTTTCAAGGGCGCAAAACAAGGATCCCAAGACCCCCGCCGCTCCTCTAAAGCCTTTGCCAGACACATCAATAGGGGCGTTAAGTGTCAACTCCTTGCCGGCAAAAAAAACCAGAACACCGCCTGTCATACCGGCGCTGTCCCAATCCGCCGCGGTTAAGGTTGAGATTACTATAGCCGATTTATATGAGGGAACCCTCACAAGCTGTACCAACCCCGTTACATCAAATGATGTAAGGATATCCCTGAAAAAATAGACCCTATTGTTGAAGACATCTATAGATTCGACAAGGAAAAATTCATGTTTTCCCGGTTTTCCCACTACCCAAGTCGGTGTGCCATAGCCTGAAGAATTATCGGTAAATATCTCCACCCCCTTCATCTGTATCAGCATCACGGTGTCGCCAACGGAGAATTGCTGCAACTGTGCCTCATCGGAAATCTCGACATAGTTTGTCCCAATAGCGTCCACATGGGCGTACCGGTTGACTATTCCACCAATAGGTGTTTGTGAAAAAGAGTCGGATACTGAGCTATAAAAAAATAGCAAAGTACTAATGGTCAATATTATATATCTAAAAGGCCTATTGGGCATCTTATGTTGTATATATAACTCGCTAAGGTAAAAAAATATGGCTCACAATCGCATAAACTCCCGATTTTTTAATCATTTCCCGGTTTTTCGATCGTGAACATCAATGGAAATTCAATGAAAAAGGTAGTTCCCTTTTGGAAATCCGACTCAAACCATATTCTGCCGCCACAGTTTTCCACATGTTTCTTCACTATTGAAAGACCAAGACCTGTTCCCGAAGATTTTGTCGTAAAATAGGGGGTGAACATCTTCTCCCTTACATCTTCGGGAATACCGGTCCCGTTATCGGCGATAGAGACCAGGCATTTATCTCTCAACACACTTAAGGAAACCGCGATCACTCCAACTTTGCCCTGTGGAATAGACTGGATCCCGTTTTTTATAATATTGGAAAAGACTCCGTTCAACTGCTCCCTGTCGGCATAAATAAAAACCTTTTTCTCTCTGGGCCACGCCTCCTCAAAAGTAATGTTTTGGCTGTTGCGGAATAGTTCCAAAGTTGTTTTTATCTGATCTATAAGGTCTATCTTCGATGGTTTGCTCCCCGGCATTCTGGCGAATGATGAAAACGCCGAGGCAATGGATGAAAGGCTGTCTATATATTCAATTTGATTTTTGGCGAAGTTGTCCATTCTTATGTCAAAATCCCCCACTTTATCTTTAAACGATTTGTGAAGTTGCTGGATATTCAGTTTCATTGGCGTAAGCGGATTCTTTATTTCGTGGGCTATCTGTTTCGCCATCTCCCTCCAGGCATACTCCCTTTCGGAGTTGGCCAGTTTGACGGCACTCTCCTCGAGTTCATCAACCATCAGGTTGTATTGTTTGATAAGGTCGCCTATCTCATCCTGATCGGTATAATCAATATGTTCGGCTTTTTTTCCCAACTCCACAGAGGCGAGTCCGCGACTGAGCATAGACAATGGCGCGGTAATCTTGTCGACAATGAAAACCGCTATTCCCATGGTGACGATAATAAGCAGGAGAGTGAAATTAACCACGGCAACAATCATATCGGATATCTCCTTCGCGAAACTGCTCTGCATCCTGAAATAGGGAAGATTGAGAAATCCGACAACCTTTCCGGCATCATCGGTAAACGGAACATAACTGGATATATATTTCAGGTTACCAACCTTCTCGGTATGCGAGAATCCCGCTTTTCCATACTCGGAAAGGTTTATTAACGCTGTATTGTCCATTCGGGTACTCGACAGGTTTTTGTTGAAAAGTTCAGGTCGGGATGTGGCCACAAGTGCTCCACCCGTATCGTAAAGATTGATATCTGTATTAAAAATATTGGAAAGATAAATAAGCGCATCGTTAAGGTTCGTCTCAATATCACCTGATTCCCCTATTATATTTTCCCCGGCAAACCCATTATCAAGGACCAGCGATACCGATACAATTTTTTCCTTGATATTATTGTAATGGTTGGATTCATACCTGGATATGGTAAGGTTAGCCACGAGAAAACCGACAAATATGGACGATATGAGCAATATCAAGATAATAGCTATCTGAAATTTCTGTCGCAGATTCGGAAGGCGAACAGGTTTGAATCTGTCAACTTTTGTAAGGTTAATCGGGATATTGACCAGAATCAACGCGAAGACAAAAAGATAAGCGAACGAGATCAGGAGGTTCGGGCCGGTCAGCGATGGTCTGCTTATGATCACTGTTGTTTCACCGTTTTTGAAAAGAATATGCTTGTACCCCTCTTCTTTGAATATCTTATAATCCGACCGCATGTCGGTTATATATTCCGTGTCCCCGCTATTATAGTCGTATTCTCCGTAGGAGATAACCGTAGATCCATCTATATACTTGACAAAAGAGTAATCACTTAACCCCGAATTTGTGCGATATTTTTTATCCAACAACAGTTCGGAATATCCGGGCTGAAATATGTTAACATCACTGAACAATTCTATAAATAGCCCGTTTCTGCCTCTCACTCCGGCATCAAAATAGAGTTTTCCGAGATAACATGTTCTTCCGGCCTGGTCATCTATAAAATAGAAATCGGTGCCGGATATTATGTGTCCATGTCTTTTTATCCTCTCTTCAAAAAAGGTAAAACAGTCGGTACTCTCCTCATCACCAATTCGAATGGCCTGTCTCTCCCCGCAGAGGTATATGCTGACAATATAATTATCCCAATAGTCGCGGAAATATCGATTGTTAAGATAATCGTTGATCATTATATAATCGTCGTTCCCAAACCGGACCACGCTCATCATATTCCGTAGAGCCGTGTCGGCGTTCATCCTCGGCCAGATATCCAACAACAATATCTCCGCGTTGGGGTCATTTTCAATGGAGAAGTCGAGTGCCTGGATTTTAATCTTATCGTCTCTTCTGTTTTCTGAATGGATAGCTATTACTGTAAGCGCGTATATGCTTATCAAAAGCGAATAAACAACCGAAAGGTTGAATGTCCCAAGTTTTTTCCCATTGATCAGGAACGCGAACGCGATATGGAGAAGAAGCAAGGTGGCCACGGCGACAACTGCCGGCGGGTTGCTGTGGAACAGAAGAGCGACCACCGCCAGTGAGGCGACAAACGGGAAGATCGACTTTTTAAGAATCCCCCCCCTTATAAGCCCGATAGCCCTTAAAAAAAGCGGAAAAGAGGCAAAAAATGTTACAAGGACCGATATAAAAGCGACAATACTCAGATAATTCAGGTCCAATATCTTATAGAACTCCAGATTGATATTAGACTCCGATAGGACAGAACCAAATATCCAATGGGCAAAACATACCACCAATGAGCCGGCCAGGAAAAGAAGCGCGACAGATATCTCTTCCGAAAGAGTTGTGTCGCTTTTGCTCTCTTTTATCGGCAGATATATCTTCATCAACATAGTAATCGTGAAGATAATTACGGAAACTACGAGCAAATGGCCCAATGAAGGGATCAATCCGTTCAAGGAAAAGATAAGCGGGGAGAACAGTTCGGTACCGTAAACAACAGAGGGCTTTCCCGAGAACAAAAACAAAAAATAGATGGAGACGAGCATAGCGGAAGCCAACACTATTCCCAAAGCCCCTTTACCCTTTTTATTGAAAAAAGAGGCGATAGAGGCAACAAGAAAAAGAGTTGTTGTTAACGACAAAGCCCACAATACCAATGAAGTGGTTGTCAGAATATTATGGTTCCCGTTTTCGGGAAA
>DUOU01000147.1 GCA_012838685.1 Bacteroidota bacterium
AAACAGGGATAGCGTTATCGCTAAAATTCAGGGAGCATACGATATAATTGAACCAACCGGCAAGAAAACAGCTATTACCTTGTATTTTAACAGAGATTGCTATGCCAATGTCCAAAATGAGATGTTTACGTGGATTAATGATAACCTCCCCTATTCAATGAAACAGGGACTTGATTATGTTCTGGTCAGTTATTACGAAGATGACTGCAACAATGTGGTTTTATCGCGAAGCGAATGGCAGCAAGTATTCGATAGTCTCCGTGTTGTTTTCCCGAATTCAAAATTGGGCATAGGTGAGTGTGGTACCACAAATGCGTCAAAAAAAGCGGAATGTATGAACAGATATTATGGAATGGAAATTACTACTCCCGGTTATATCGGAGGAAATTTTTGGTGGTATTACAAGCAAGATTGCGTGCCAAAAAACATGGCTTTATGGGACACGTTAAACACTATTATTTGCGATATAAACACAAAATATTATGATTCTCCGAATACATCTCTGAAGGTATATCCTAACCCCGCAAGGAGAGTAATAACGATAGAAGCGAATAATTTGGCGAAAGAAAACACCCTGACTATTTTGAACGCAAACGGACAAGAATTGATAAGGGAACAAATAGTGGGCAGCATAATGCGGATAGACATTGGCAACCTGACAAGTGGAATTTATTTTGTAAAACTAACTACTGACGGGGCTGTTGAAGTAAGAAAAATATTGAAACAATAAAGCTCTGCCGCTAATACAAGACATGTTAAACCTTAACTGGGCTTGATGCTGTGGCTTGGGAAGGAGACCCTTCGGATCGCAAAGAAAGCCCTGATCGGCTTTTTTGAATATTACATCCATTTTGTACTCAACGAAACAAATATTTCGTAAATTTGGCTTGTGCGGTTGAAAGGTGGGAATAATTCTTGATGTGGGACGCTTAAAAAAGCAATACGCCAAAAAAATTTTGCAAAAATGGTTGTTTAGTTCGGCTTTTTATGGGTAAAGTGCAGAATTATAATGTTGTACTAATAAAATATATATTTTTACGAAACATATACATATGTTGAGGGTAAGCCAGATATAATTGAAAATTATCCTTAACCCTGGATCTATATATGATAATTGCCCTATATTTGTAATCTACTTAAGATAATCCAAAATGGAACTGAAACAGATAGCACTATTAACGGATTTAGCTAAAAATGCAAACTCTGAAAAGAAGGATAAAGAAAAGGTTGTCGCAACGCTTCAATCGGCAAAGATTCTTACTAAAAGTGGTAACTTTACTTCATATTTCAGCAATCTGAGCAGAGTTGCTAACTCATCCAAATAAATGTATCGGAGGAGACCTAACCTACAGATAGGTTTTCACGGTTGTGATAAACTTGTAAGAGACAATCTAGTTTCCAATCCTGATATTATAAGAAAAAGCCAAGAATCTTATGACTGGTATTAAATATATGCATCAAAAGATTCATGAACAAATTCAATCAGATATTTTAAGTAAGGGATATAGCGAATACAAACATTTTGACTCTGTCAGAGGGCTTTTTACTGAAGGAGGGCCTGCTTTTGACGGAGCCGGAATACAGGCTAAGAATCATATCCAAGTATGCCTACTGAATCCCAATTGTATTAAAGGCTTTTTTATACCAAGAAGAGAAGTCAAATTTCCCTAAATGGTTTGCATATAACAGGTCGCTATATACCACCTCAACCATTCAAAACATTAACACTATCTTTCGCGTAACAAAAAATTAAACCCTAAAGTTTCATCCATATGAAAGAGGACTTTCTAACAATTGAAAAGGAGACAAAGGAGGAATTTGAACGGATCGCCGGTGTGATATTCAACAAATTCGCGATTGTTAACCATCAATCTACCTTTAGAATTGTTGAAATCGAATTTTATTGGAACTCGAAAAAGCACCCCGATAAAAGTACATACGAAAGAAAATATGTTGACCCAAAACGGGGCGAATGGTTTTTTCACTATTCGGGTGTCGATATAGCTCTTAAAAATGAAAAGACCGGTGGATATGGCGGGATTCTGATACGCGGGATATATGATATCAACGAAAACAAAAAGTATAGCGGTCCAATGGTTTGCGCCATGAAATTGTTCAGTGGTACAAGCGTGTTCAATGAATCGATAAAAACTAAACTTGTTGACTATCCGTTCACGGAAAGCGAGATAAAAACAAAACCCCGGAAAAACCTGGGAGAAAACGCGAAAGAAAGTGGAACGGATAAACTAAACTACAATTTTTATATTGAACCTTATATTATCCAATAAAAAAACAAAGATGTTTGGGCAAGAGATTATATGCCTATTCGGGTTAGCAAAGGAAAATTTGTTGAATTCCGTTATAACCCTTAGACCACTACAAGGAGTTTGTTTAAATATGGACTGAATTACATTGCCAATTTGCTTTTTAGAAACGATATAAATAAATTTAACCTATGCTGTAATTTTTATCATGTGTTTAGTAATGTGATAATGATTATTTTTGTACAAAATGATTAGATATGAATATTCAAACCAAGAAATTAGATTTAATAGAGTGGATTTCAAAACTGAATGATACTTCAATAATTGACAAACTGAGACAGGTTAAAGAAGATTATTCAAATTCTAAAGACTGGTGGGATGCTTTGGAAAAGGAGGAAATAGAATCAATTAACAGAGGACTTAAAGATTTCGAAGAAGGAAGGATACATTCTCACGAAACTGCCCGAAAGATTTATGAAAAGTACATATAAACTCATTTGGTCTGATGAGGCATTAAATAATTTAAAAGGTATTATTGATTACCTCGAGAATAGATGGACAAAAAAAGAAATTAAAAAATTTGCTCTATTACTAGACAAACAACTTAAATTAATTGAAGACAATCCTTTTTTATTTGCCGAAAGTGATAAGTCAAATGGATTGAGAAAATCTGTATTGTCCAAACAAACGACAATTTATTATCGGATAATTGGCTACGAAATAAGAATTATTACATTGTTTGACAATCGACAAAACCCAAAAACATTGATTGACAAATAAAACACGACCTCTCAACAAGCAGTTTAAATTAATTATCAACCTGTAGCCATATTTTAGGACTAGACACCTTAATATTACCTAGTAAACGGTAAGCCACTGTGATCCCGATTTAAGATCGCAATATCCATCTTCGTTAATATTTATCTATTAACTTTGTGCCCCGTTTAACGGCCACTCAACTGGTTTTAGGGGAAATGTCCAAAGTAATAAAAATATTGAAGATAGCCGGTACGGTGGTTACCTCCATTGTGGTTATCCTGATAGCCGCCGCCTTCTTCCTGCAGGAAAGGGTGGCCGATATAGTCCTCCAAAAACTGAACGACAAGCTTATCACCAAATATGAGTACAGCTCCCTGAACTTCTCGCTCCTCAGGAAATTTCCAAAAGCATCGCTCGAGTTGAAAAACGTGATAGTGCTCTCTTCTCCGGGATTCGACAAGACGATGTTCACCGAAGCCGACACCGACACCCTACTGCGAGCCAACACCGTATTGCTGGAATTCGAGGTCACCGACATCATTGACGGGGAATATAACATCGGCAATATAGAGGTCCGTAACGGCACTGTCACCCTCCTCACAGATACCCTGGGCAAAGTAAACTACGAGTTCACGGAAAAAAACGGGGAGAGCGCCGACAGGCCTTTTATGCTCGATCTCAACAAGATTGTCCTTACAAATGTGGGGGCGCTCTACTGGAACAAAGCGACCGAGATCACTGTCGCCGGCGATGTGGAAAGGGGAACATTGAAGACCACCATCTCGGGGGATAAAATCGACTTCACCGCCGCCGGAAAGACGACGATAACCCTGTTGAGGGTCTCTTACCTCAACATCTCCAGCCCGTTCGCTGCGGATATGAACATCGACCTTAGCAGCACAGCGGAAGGGGTCAGGTTCGGAAAGAGCAGCGTGAAGATCAACAAAAACAGGGTAGCGGTGAGCGGATTGGTAGGTAAAGACGATTATATCGATCTGGCCGTTTCGGGAAGCGATATCAATATCTCCGGGATAAAGGATTATCTGCCGGCGGGGGTCAGCGAAAAGCTGGCCGGATACGCTCCCGCAGGCACTCTCGCCATCGACGGCACAATAAGGGGCAAAACCAGCAGAACTTCCCTACCCCATCTGAACTGTGACTTCCGGTTGGAAGAGGGTGTCATATCGCGAACGGCTTCCAATATGTCACTGACCGGCCTGACGGTTATCGGTTCATATTCCAACGGCAATAGGGCGACCCCGACGACCAGCTCGCTGAAGATAGAGGATGTCAAGGGAAGCATAAACAGCTATATTTTCAGGGGTTCGGTGAATCTGATCAACTTCGATACCCCCCTGGTATCGGTGGTGGTGGACGGACAGGGGGAGGCGGCGGACCTTGCCACATTTTTCAACCTTAAGGAGATAACATCAACCTCCGGCAGGCTCGCCCTCAACATGAAGGCCAAAGGGATTTATGAGAGGGGAAGGGAATATAGGCTGCCCGACATCATGAAGTTCGACCCGACACTGGCGGTGAAGGCCGATTCGTTTAACATCAACCTGAAAAACAACTGGTTCGTGCTGGACAACGTGTCGGGCATGTTGACTATAGACAGAAATATTGTGGCCGACAACCTGGGCTTTACCTTCAGGAAACAGAATATCTCCATCGACGGCCAGTTTCTCAACCTGGCATCATGGCTTATGGGGGAAAACGTGACGGTGACCTCCAACGCCGAGCTTAAGGCCGATAAACTGTACCCCGAGAGGTTTTTCAATAGTTCCGGAAACCCGGTAAGCGAAGCGGACGGGGAGAACAAGGACGACAAGGAGAACAGGGAGATCAGAAGCGACAGGAAGAACAGAGCCAACGAAGCCGACGGAGCGGAGGAAAAAAGCGGGGCAAACTCCGGATCCGTAGGGAAAAAATCGGCCAAAAGTCTCAAATTCCCCGATGATATGGTTTTTGACGCAACATTTGAGATCGGGGAGTTCGGCTACCGCGAGATTTACGCCGAGAATATGGTGGGGGCGGTGAGCTACAAACCGACACTGTTCAACATAAAGAACCTGGATGCGGATATTCTGGGAGGCAGGGCATCAGCGAACGGCTTTTTGATCAAAAACAGCGATCTCTCGTTGATGGCTCGGGGTACCTTTGATCTGGAGAATGTGGATATCCACGACTGTTTGAATGTTTTCAACAACTTTGGGCAGGAGTACATCAAATCGGAGAATATCGAGGGGAACCTGTCGGGCCAGCTATCCGGACTTGTCTCCATGGACTCCCTCTTCACTCCCAACATGAAGACATTGATGGTGGAGGGCGACTACGTGATCAACAACGGGGCGTTGCTGAATTTTGAGCCCATAGAGGCACTGTCGAATTTCATAGAGCTGTCTGAACTGCAAAACATCCGTTTCGAGAGCCTGCAAAACGAACTGATAATCCGCAGCAACTATATCTATATACCGCTGATGGACATCAAATCGTCGGCGGCAAATCTATCGGTCAGCGGCAAGCACAGCTTCGACAACGACTATGAGTACCACGTGAAAATCCTCCTTTCGGAGATTCTCAGCAACAAGTTCAAAAGAAACCGGAGAAGCGCTCCGGAGTTCGGCGCGGTACAGGACGACGGCCTGGGCAGGACCTCCATATTGCTGGTAATAGACCCCAAGGGGGCGAGATACGATATGAAGGCGGTAGGCGACCGGATACGGCAGGATATCAAGGAGGAAAAGGAGAATTTAAGGACCATACTCAACGAGGAGTATGGCTGGTTTGAGAACAGAAGCGAAAAAAAGGGCGATGTTGGGGAGCGAAACGCGACTACGGAGGATTCCCGTTTCAAGATAGAGTGGGAAGAAAACAGTGACCAAACGGAAACAGAGACAACTACCGTGGATGACGGTGATACGGCAACTCCCACTGCCCCACGGTTCAAAATATTATGGGACGACTCCATCACCGAAGGGGAGAGCGAGGTTGTTGTGGAGGAGGAGGAAAAGGAGAAAAGGAGTTTAAGGGATATATTCAGAAAAAATTAGTATCCTTACATCTGTTTACCAAAAAGCGGGAAAAAGCATGGACAGTGCCACATCTAACAGTAGGCTTTTGCTGCTGATACTGGCGATAGTGATCGGCGCCGGATCGCTTCTTTATACCCATTATATGGTGGATAAGCTGAAGATCGAAGAGAGAAACAAGGTGGAGCTATGGGCCAAGGCGACACAAATGATTGTCGATGCCGATACCGAGCAGGACCTGGAGCTGCTGCTCTCCATAATCGAGAACAACAACACCGTGCCGGTGATCCTCACAGAGGGAGAGGACAATATAATAGCCTCGGTAAACTTCGACCCTAACAAGGAGAGGGATACCCTCTATATGCGCAAACAACTGGAGAAGATGAAGGGGGGCAACGAGCCGATAATTTTTGATCTGGGCGAGGGTTTCATAAATACTATCTATTACAAGGACAGCGTGATACTGACGCAACTGACCTATTTCCCCTATATCCAGCTAGGGATAATAACCATCTTCATCGTGATCGCTTACCTTGCCTTCAACTCTGCCAAGAAGGCCGAAGAAAACCAACTGTGGACCAGCCTCTCCAGGGAGACAGCCCATCAACTGGGGACTCCTACATCCTCTTTGGCGGGGTGGGTTGAGGTGCTTCAGGAGAAATATCCCGATATGGAGGTGGCGGCCGAGATGGGACTTGATGTGAAACGGCTGGAGAAGATCACGGAACGGTTCGCCAAGGTGGGCACCAAGCCATCCCTATCCGAAGAAAATATTGTTCCCCTCTTTTACAGGACAATAGCTTATCTGCGCAAGCGGGTATCCTCAAAAGTGGATTTTATAGCGGCCTTTGGCAGGGAGGATCCCATTATACTGCCGGTAAACAGCGCCCTCTTTGAGTGGGTGATAGAGAACCTCTCCAAAAACGCCGTGGATGCCATGGGGGGCGAGGGAACGATCACCTATTCAATATTTTCCGAAGAGAAAGAGGTCTATATTGACATTTCCGACACCGGCAAGGGCATTCCCAAAAAGATGGTCAAGAAGATATTCAAGCCTGGGTACACCACCAAAAAGCATGGATGGGGGCTGGGGCTCTCCCTGGCGAAAAGGATAATAGAGGAGTACCATAAGGGAAAACTGTTCGTGAAGGAGTCGGAGCCCGGAAAAGGCACCGTGATAAGGATTGTACTGGCTAAAGGCTAGGAAAAACGCGATGGAAAAGATCGCGACAGGTATCATCCCTGCCGGACCTGTCTATTAAAGTTAAATGGTTAACTTCGCGCATGGTCAGGATACTTTTGGATAGCGGGGTGTTGATCCGGTTTCCCGAGGGTTTCCGTTAGCGGTTTCAACAGTTCAAAAATGGTTGAAAGAGAGGATATAGAGATAATGGCGCCGGCCGGATCGTACGAGTCGTTGGCGGCCGCTATACAGGGAGGAGCGGACTCGGTCTATTTCGGTGTCGGGCAGCTCAACATGCGGGCGGGATCGTCAAATAACTTCACGTTGGAGGATCTGAAGAAGATTGCCTCGGTATGCGAAGAAAAGGGGTTGAAAAGTTAC
>DUOU01000148.1 GCA_012838685.1 Bacteroidota bacterium
ATTAATGTTTAAACTTAACTTAACCAGTGGTCTTAATTCTGGGGAGTATTATACTGTTTGAAAGTGTATTATTCTGTAAACTATGTAAACCAAACGGGGTACAAATTCAGTCAAAAAAATAGCCACTTTCTAAAACGGTACAATAAAGGTACAAATTTGTACCGAATAAACGTATAACATCACAAAATAAATAATAATTTTGACTAATAAAAAAGCCCTTATTTCAGGGCTTTAAGTGGGTTTGATACTTGTTTTGTGTTTGGTTGTTTTGTGGTGGTTACTTTCCGATGCAAAAATTCTTGAAGATATTGCCAAGTACTTCATCGCTTGAAATCTCGCCTGTTATCGTACCGTAATAGTGTATGGCCTGGCGCAGATCGATCGCGATAAGATCTTCGGGAAGACCATCGGACAAGCCTTGTAGAACTCTCTTCAAACTGTCGTTGACATTTATAAGCGCCTCGTAATGTCTCGCGTTAGTGACGATTACATTGTCGGTTGACCCGATAAAACGGGAAGCAGATGTTACCAGGCTCTCCTCCAACTTATCCACCCCTTCGCCATTTTTTGCCGAGATAAATATCATACTCTCTCCCGGACCGACAGACAGTAACTTCTTTATATTGCTGATATCGCCATCATTTGCCTTATCTACCTTGTTTAATGCCAGTATAAGTTCTTTGTCTGAATCTTTTATCCGCTCCCGTATTTCGCCCAGGATATTGAAAATGTTGTCCACTCCATCCGCGATATCGGCAACGAGGATTATTATCACCGCTTTGCCTATTTTCTCGATAGTCTTGTTTATTCCTAGATTCTCGATAACATCGTCTGTTTTCCTGATTCCGGCGGTATCTATAAACCTGAACTGTATCCCTTCCAAATTGACTACATCCTCTATTGAATCGCGCGTGGTGCCGGGAATATCCGACACTATCGCCATTTCTTCGTTTACCAGCCTGTTCAACAGGGTGGACTTGCCTGTGTTGGGATTTCCTATTATCGCGACAGGAACGCCATTTTTTATAACATTCCCGACACGGAACGAAGAGGTCAGTTTTTTGGAGGCCGATAATAGATCCTCAATAAATATAATGAGTTCCTTTCTGTCGGCAAACTCCACATCCTCCTCTCCAAAATCGAGTTCCAGCTCCAACATTGAAGCGAAATGGAGCAACTGCTTTCTAATGTTGGCTATTTCATTGGAAAATCCCCCTTTCATTTGGTTCATAGCGACCTTGTGGGCCAAATATGACTCCGATGCGATCAGGTCGGCAACAGCCTCGGCCTGCGATAGATCAAGTTTTCCATTTAAAAACGCCCTTTGGGTGAACTCCCCGGGCATCGCGGCGGAAGCTCCGTTTTCAATCAACAATTCAATGATTCTTTGCTGGATGTATGGTGAAGCGTGACAAGATATTTCCACGGAATCCTCACCGGTATAGGATAGGGGAGACCTGAACACGGATACAATTACATTGTCCAAAATTTCCTCATTGTCAATGATCTCACCATATATCAACGAGTAACCTTTGCTTTCCAAAAATTTCAACCGTTTATCCGCCGGCTTGAATATCTTGTCGCAAATAGATAGCGAGTCCGCGCCGCTTACCCTTATAACACCGATAGCTCCTCCTCTTCCGGTCGCTATGGCGCAAATCGTATTGTCCAACCTGATTTTGATCATCGCGCGGCAAATTTATAATAATCAATGAAAAGTAGCCCAATATCCTCAAATATCCTGTTTTTTACGACATAAAACAAAAATCATCGGTTTTATTGAATAGGGGGTAACCCTATACCAACCAATTTTTTATAATTTGTCGCGGTTAAATTGTTTTTCAATATATTCGCATAATATTGTCCGCTTAAGGATAAGCATACCGTAATAATTACTTTTTTTGTAATTTTACGTTTTAACATTAATATTGAAAGGAGCCACTATTTATGATGAACGCGAATGTATCGGGACTGCTGAACAACCAAATAAACAAGGAGTTATATTCAGCATATTTATATCTTGAATTTTCCAATTATTATGAATCCAGGGGACTGAACGGATTCGCCAATTGGTTTAAGATCCAGGCAATGGAGGAACGCGACCATGCGATGTTGTTTTACCAATATCTGCAGGATAACAACGAGAAAGTTACCCTGGAGGCAATAGATAAGCCAACATCAAATTTTAAGTCGGATGATGAGCCTTTGAAAGCCGCCCTGGAACATGAAAAGTATGTAACCAGCCTGATAAACAATATCTATTCCGCTGCCTACGAAGTAAAAGACTTCCGCACGATGCAATTTTTGGATTGGTTTATCAAGGAACAGGGAGAGGAGGAGACAAATGCCAACGACCTGATCACAAAAATGGAACTGTTTGGTTCCGATCCAAAGGGACTTTACATGGTTAACAGTGAATTGGCCTCCAGAGTCTATTCGCCTCCATCATTGACACTGTAATTCTCTCCAACCACAATATCGAACCATCTTCGCGAAGGGCAGCTGTTATGCGGTTTTTTGCCATTAAGATTACACGGCTCTTCATAAAGAGATGCCGATGCTCTCAGAATAACCGCTGTTCAAGATTGCTTGTTGATAAAGGTGTTTTTTTACGCTTTTGAGGGGTACTATTTTGATCTGTTGCCTCCCGATATGTAATTCATTTTTATCGACACCTCTTTGGTGCCGCCTGGTAAATTGAAAACACATGCCTCAAAAGGAGGTTCCTTCAATCTTAAAAAACCGGGGTTATTGCTGAAGCCCCATCCCTCTTTGGGAATGCCTAGAGCATTATAATCCATTGAAAGACTCTCATTTTCATCATCCAGCACGGAAATCGCATAATCACCGCATGGTATTGAATCAACCATGAAAACCATACTGCCATTGATAATATTCTCTTTCTTAAAAGAGAAATGATATTCTGAACTGTAAGGCCACCCTACCGGACTTATGTAAACCCCCACCTCAACCATTCCCTTTTCGTTCCGCAAGTTCGTTAACTCAACTTTTATGCTGCCAACACAAGGGTCCTGGGCAAGAGCTGAAACCGGAAACGCAAAAAAAACAGCCAATATGGCGTTTAAGATTTTGTGATACCTAGGTAAGAACATTTCAATATCATCTTTTACTGATAATGGGGTCAATACAAATTTAATAAAAATAATTATCGGCAATAAGTCCTATTGTTTTAATCAATCCTTTAAGATTTTAACTTTGTGGGTCCATATTTTGGGCTACACGAGGAGTAGACTATAGTGAGTATGAAAAGAAATATAAATTATATATGATTGTTAAACAAATATTTAACTAAATGAACCTTAAAATAGCCATTCCAACTGACGAAGATATGGTAGATAACCATTTCGGTCATTGTGATCACTACACAATTTTTGAAATTGATGAAAAAAACAATATTGTTGACAAAATGTACCTTCCCGCGGGTCAGGGATGTGGGTGTAAGTCCGGTATTGCCGCTATCTTGAACAATATTGGGGTAAAATTGATGTTGGCGGGCAGTATGGGGGACGGGGCGAAAAATGTTCTTGAAGCGGCCAATATTGAGGTAATTCGCGGTTGCAGTGGAGACGTAACCGAACTGGTTCAAAGGTACCTCAACGGTGCCATAAAAGACTCTGGATTGGGCTGTACTTCCCACGAAGGCAACAGTTGCGGAGATTAAATGTTAAATTATACGGCAGGAAATATCCACAGATAGATGACCGCCCACATAATATATCTGGCACATTTTCCTACCAACATGAAAAAAGCGGTGCTTTTGGGATCCACTTTATAAAAACCCAGCCCTATTGCCATTACATCGCCCACTCCGGGAAGCCATGTCAACAAGGCGAGCCATGGACCCCATTTCGCTATTTTTTCCGCATGTTTCCCAATTTTTTCCGGAGTAACCTTGAACCATTTTTCAA
>DUOU01000149.1 GCA_012838685.1 Bacteroidota bacterium
GAGATGGGGAGCTTCTAATCCCCTCTCTTTGTCCGAAAAAATATGAACAATTACCTCCGCAAAAAATTGCGTTTACTAATAGAACTTAGTCTTCTATCCTTAAAAATATATTCCCGATCAAAACAATATTACAAGGATTTATACGCTAATAGAGAGCCAATCCGGCACAACTGTCCGGATAAAGTTTTACTTTTGTATTGAATACCGATGGGACAAGTATTACGATAAAACTGGCATTATTGGAATAAAGTACAGTGTTATCGTGGCCACAAGGATTTCCGCGGAGGATATTTTGTCAACAGTAATGTGAAGTCCAAAAGCAGCCTATAGGCGAATGAAAGCAAAAAGTATGCGCACAGGTTTAAAATATATGGGACGCCTCGTAGGCTTCAATCCACCCAAAAATCATACGAGAATGAAAAGGCATATCGCAGGGGTATTTATCGTCATGGGAATTATTGCTTCACTTGAAGGGTTTTCTCAGGATATAGGATGGAGAACCAATATCTCATCCTTTTTCGACAACAGTGAGTTTGCCCATTCAAATGTAAGCATACCCCAAACAATGGGCGGGGTCCACCTCGCGCCCGAGTTGGTTTTTCAATACGATTCACTCCACTCAATTGTGGCCGGAGTGGATCTGCTCCATGAGTTTGGCAGTGACGGGTTCATAGATAAGCTGACACCGACAGCCTATTACCAGTTCAAAAAAGGGGAGTTCAGCTTTGTCATGGGAGCTTTCCAGAGAAGAATGGTCGCAAAAAATTATCCCAGGTTCTTTTTTCGGGACTCGATAGGTTATTATATGCCCAATATGAACGGGTTGGCCTTGATATACAACGGTAAAGCGTTGAAGGGCAATCTGTGGTTAGACTGGGCAAGCCGACAATCTTATACCAAGAGAGAGACATTTTTTGTCGGTTTTTCGGGTGAATACAAACGCGGGACAATCTTCGCGAAGAATTTTTCATATATGTACCACTTCGCGGGAGTAATGGAGCCTATCCATTTTGAGCCTTTGCATGACAATCTATTATCGCTTACAACAGTGGGGGTAGATCTTTCAGGATTGACCTTTATTGATCGGCTTTCGGTAAGCGCCGGCTGGGCGGTGGGACTTGACAGGGCCAGAACGGGGAGCTCGGATTGGTTGGCCCATAACGGAATCTATTGCGAGATAGAGGCGGGTTACAAATGGGTTGGGGTGTTTAATTCGTTGTATATCGGTTCACCACAGATGTATTATTACGGGATTTATAATAATGAGCTGTATTGGGGAGACCCTTTTTACAGGGCAGGGAACTATAACAGAACAGATCTGTATATAAATTTTCTGGACAAGGATTTTGTCGCGATAAAGCTGCTATATTCGTTGCATGTTTCTGAAGGGGAACTTTATCAGCAACAGGTTTTGAAACTATCCTTCGATATCGGCGACTCCAGGAAAAACAATTAAGTTATTATTGACAGCGAAACAGCCTAAACAGGGAAGAAAAACAATCTCTATTTGCATTGGGCTAAAACGAGACAGAGTATATATCAAAAATATGAAGATCAGGTTAGAAGAGTTTGGGTACAAAAAAATATTTGGGATCTTCCTTGTTACATGGTTTTTGGCCAACATTGTCCAGGCTATGGTGATGGACGTAATAAGCGATGAGGCCTATTACGCCCTGTTCGGGCAGAATCTGGCATGGGGTTACTATGATCATCCCCCCTTGGTGGCTTTGTTGACAAGGGCAAGCTCATTGTTGTTCGATGGAAATCTGGGAGTAAGGTTCACGACGGTATTGTTACAGCCATTTGTCTTGATCTTGATCTGGAAGACCATAGGATTTGAAAAGCCCGATGCGAGGAAGGTGACCACCTTCTTTATTATCTCCTTCTCGATAGTAATGTTTATGGCCTATGGTGTGATAACAGCCCCTGATGTTCCCCTGCTCTTTTTTACGGCACTTTTTCTCTATTCCTATAAAAAATTCCTGGATAGAGAGGAGTGGATTTCCGTGTTGCTGTTGGCTCTGTCCATGGCGGGACTGGTTTATAGCAAGTATCAGGCTGTTTTGGTAATAGGATTCACGGTTTTATCCAATTTCAGGTTGTTGTTGAAATATAAGTTCTGGTTGGCCGGGATATTGGCGCTTCTGTTGTTGTCGCCCCATATTTTGTGGCAGATATCCAATGGATTTCCCAGTTTCCAATATCATCTTGTAGCCCGTTCAACAGAATTCCGATGGATCTATTTTTTTGAATATCTGCCCAATGAGATGGCGGTGTTCAACCCCTTTACGCTGGGCGCGGTAGTATATGTTTTGGTAAAACAGAGAGCAGAAGACCTATTCAGCAGAAATCTTTATATACAGATAGTAGGGTTTATAGGTTTTTTCTGGCTCACCGCTTTCAGGGGGCATGTTGAACCTCACTGGACAATCGCCTGCTCAATACCTATGATTATTCTGTTGGCCCGGAGATGCGATATCGATCCCGGACTCAGGAATTATACCTATAAATATATTTTGTATTCTTTGCTGCTGATTGTTTTTGTCCGTCTGTTTCTCTGTTTCGACTCTTCGATTACCAGAAGGATCGGATATAAAGGCAATAAAGAGAAATACACGGCCATTGAAGAGGTTGCGGGCGATCTTCCCGTAATATTTACCGGATCGTTTCAACGTCCCTCCTTATACCCCTTTATCACCGGCAAAGAGGCTGTTGTTATCAGCTCGCTTTATTCCAGACAGACACAATTTGACATTTGGAAGTTTGAGGAAAAATATTGGGATAGTCCGGTTTTTGTCTGGGGAGATTATGGGGAGAGATCACAAGACTTCAGCGCGGGGTTTACCTCTTTCAGGGGATTTTTCGCGAAAAATCTACAGACCGTCAACAGGATGGGAATAGAATTTGAATTGCCATCCATCCAAATGCGATCGGGTGACCCTATGGAGATTCCGTTTGTTATTTCCAACAGTTATGATCATGATATTGATTTTGGCCATCCGGAGTTCCCGGTAAGTTTGGTATGTGTGTTTATCCGGGGCAAGGAGGTTCACCTTGTTCCGGGGAAAGTGGATAAACCAATTGGCGTGGTTCCGGAAAAGGAGAGGGTTGAAGGAACAATAACGGTTGTTGTTCCCGATATCAAGGAGGGAGAGTATAGTGTGGGTCTCTCCTTGAACACTCTTTTCGGTCCGGCCAAAAACAGCCGTTTCATCAAAATTTCTTTGGAAAATGGTCGATAAGCTGTTTTTTTTGAAATTTCTGAAATTCTGTCTGGTAGGTTTTTCCGGAATGGTGATCGATTTTGGGACCACATGGGTTCTAAAGGAGAAAATCAAGCTGAACAAATATATCTCCAATTCCACCGGATTTATTCTCGCTGCCACATCCAATTATATTTGGAACAGGATATGGACATTTGAAAGCACCGATAGCGGTATAGCTACGGAGTACCTATCTTTTATTGGAATTTCGATAATTGGATTGGTTATCAATAACTTTGTAATTTATCTGTTAAGCGACAGATTAAAAATGAATTTCTATTTATCTAAGGTATTCGCCATTGGAGTCGTTACTCTCTGGAATTTCCTGATGAATTTCTTTTTCACTTTCAGATAGAAAAACGTCGGAATAATTTTCAGTTTACCCGCTTAAACAGGTTCAACTAATGCTGTTTTTTGGCTATATGGTGTTATTGTCGCGACCGTACAACTTCTAAGGGCTCTTTTTGACAATTTTTCCTCAATATTCATAAGGCTGAAAATCACCTCCTTTGTCAATCGTAGGGAATAAATTAAAAAAATTTTCCCAAAAAAGATTTGGAAATATTTTTATGGTTGGTATCTTCGCGCCTCTTTCGGTTCCCGAATTTTGGGTCGGAGGGTTTGGGACGGGCGTCGCGGCCGGCGGTTTTGGGCTCGGGGATGGCGGGGGCCGCGAAAAAACGTCCCGATTTTGTTGCGCGGGAGCGGGAGAACGGTTATCTTTACCGCCCCTTTTTCTTCCCCGGGAAGGTGCGGCGTTTTTTTTCGCCGTTAGCGTTCCGGGGCCGTCTGGGGGGCCTTGTTCTTTGACAGATTGGAGTAGCACACCGGGCGGGGCCTTGGTCCCGTCCACGAAACTTGTTCAGTTTTTTTAACGGGGCCGGGGGATATTTTCGTACGGACAAGGTCCCGCCTTTTGGCGGGGCCGCAGACAACATTTACTACGGAGAGTTTGATCCTGGCTCAGGATGAACGCTAGCGGGAGGCTTAACACATGCAAGTCGAGGGGCATCGCGGAGTAGCAATATTCTGGCGGCGACCGGCGCACGGGTGAGTAACGCGTATGCAACCTACCCCGAACAGGGGGATAACCCGGGGAAATCCGGACTAATACCCCATAACGATCGTAACGGGCATCCGTTTCGGTCCAAAGCGGCGACGCGGTACGGGACGGGCATGCGTAACATTAGCTAGTTGGTGGGGCAACGGCCCACCAAGGCGACGATGTTTAGGGGACCTGAGAGGGTGATCCCCCACACTGGTACTGAGACACGGACCAGACTCCTACGGGAGGCAGCAGTGAGGAATATTGGTCAATGGGCGGGAGCCTGAACCAGCCATCCCGCGTGAAGGAAGACTGCGCTAAGCGTTGTAAACTTCTTTTCAGGGGGAAGAATTGTCCCGACGCGTCGGGGCTTGCCGGTACCCTTGGAATAAGCATCGGCTAACTCCGTGCCAGCAGCCGCGGTAATACGGAGGATGCGAGCGTTATCCGGATTTATTGGGTTTAAAGGGTGCGTAGGCGGGCCGGTAAGTCAGCGGTGAAATCCCATGGCTCAACCATGGAATTGCCGTTGAAACTGTCGGTCTTGAATATGGTCAAGGTAGGCGGAATGCGTAATGTAGCGGTGAAATGCTTAGATATTACGCGGAACACCTATTGCGAAGGCAGCTTGCTGGGCCAGTATTGACGCTGAGGCACGAAAGCGTGGGGAGCGAACAGGATTAGATACCCTGGTAGTCCACGCCGTAAACTATGATCACTCGCTGTTGGCGACACACAGTCAGCGGCCAAGCGAAAGCGTTAAGTGATCCACCTGGGGAGTACGGCCGCAAGGCTGAAACTCAAAGGAATTGACGGGGGCCCGCACAAGCGGAGGAACATGTGGTTTAATTCGATGATACGCGAGGAACCTTACCTGGGCTTGAATGCACGGTGCATGGGGGGGAGACCCTTCTTTCCTTCGGGACTCCGTGCAAGGTGCTGCATGGTTGTCGTCAGCTCGTGCCGTGAGGTGTCGGGTTAAGTCCCATAACGAGCGCAACCCTTACCGTTAGTTGCCATCGGGTAGAGCCGGGGACTCTAGCGGAACTGCCACCGTAAGGTGCGAGGAAGGTGGGGATGACGTCAAATCAGCACGGCCCTTACATCCAGGGCTACACACGTGTTACAATGGCCGGTACAAAGGGCAGCTACACAGCGATGTGATGCTAATCTCTAAAGCCGGTCTCAGTTCGGATCGAAGTCTGCAACCCGACTTCGTGAAGCTGGATTCGCTAGTAATCGC